>CAZXTR010000001.1:0-378 GCA_964643615.1 uncultured Lactobacillales bacterium
ATCACAATGCCCCTCAACAACAATCATTGCTGACGGATTTTTTTGCAACCATTCAGCTTGATGTCCTAAAACTTCCAACGCATCCGAATTTGGTGTTGCACTGTCCAATTCAAAATAAACAACAGACCGGATTTGGTTTTTAAATTGTTGAGACAACTTTGTATCTTCCAAATTTGAAATATCCGCATCGCCCCATTCATTCGCCCGATTAACCCTCGTTGTAGCATCACTATCTTTATCCGTCGATGCGCACGAAGTTACTAACAAGCATGCGACCAAAAGGGCTATTAAAGACTTTTTCATAAGATCCCTCGCGTAAAAAATTATTTATCTTCGGCAGGTAAATATTCAGCCGAGTTAGCTCTAGTTTTCGATGTT
>CAZXTR010000001.1:478-76093 GCA_964643615.1 uncultured Lactobacillales bacterium
TAACACTGTGCAAGCAATAAATAAAGCAAATATAGCGTACCTCATAATTCTCTCCCTTATTTATCTTCGGCAGGTAAATATTCAGCCGAGTTAGCTCTAGTTTTCGATGTTTTCGCCTTATCATCACTTGAACAAGCTGTTAACACTGTGCAAGCAATAAATAAAGCAAATATAGCGTACCTCATAATTCTCTCCTTATAAAAATAATAACAGTTTTCTTTTTAACTTACTTTTCTTCGCTTGGCAAGATTTCTTTTTTTACAGATCTTTTTTCCACGCCGAGCAAAGAATTAATTTTGCTTACCAATCCTTTCACTTTTTCCTCTGATGTAACTTGAGGGGTTGGGGCAACTTCAACGATAGGCTCTGATGAAACATTCACCGTCTCCTGAACAGTTGGCTCTTGAATCGCCTTCTCTTCAACAACAGGGAGTGTCACAACTTCTTCCAACTCTTCGACAGGCGCTTCATCCACAACTTCAGCAGACGATTGTTGTGATAGCTCTTCATTCCCTTCTAATGCTTCTTCCATAATTTCTTCCGTATTCATATCTTCGGCAGGAGAAATTATTTGTTCTTCTGTAGCAACTGCTCCTTCAATAACAGCCTCTTTCGAAGTAATATCAACAACCGAATAGACACTATTCAAATCCATCATCTGTTCGTCTCCTTCTGTCTTTGGCACAACTAAAGCACGCCCTTGATGATCTTGCAAAATGTGAACGGACTTACGCCCTTTTTTCAATTGAGTCGCTTCAATACAATCACGTAAATATTCGTGTTGATATCCGGCTTGATTTGTACATCCTTCTTCGGCTTGCATTGCTCGCCGTTGTTGAACTCGCTCCTGCAAAGAATCCCGTGTAGAATAGCACGCATTTAATAAAACCGACAAAGAACAAACCAAAAGAAACGCTGCTTTTTTCATAAAATTACCCCTTTTTCATAAGGTTAAAACCGCTAGTACGCTTATCCTGCCAGAATATTTATTAATTTTTACTTAAAATTAAAAGATTTTTTCAAACTAATGTAACAAAGGGGACCATGCTGGGTCGGAACCATTTCCTAGTGTCGGGATATGCTTTTCATGATACCCTGTTAGATCTATGGTATAAAGACCAACTTGCCCATCGTTTCCATAATGTGTATAAGGATTTTGTTTAAAATACATCAACACACGTCCATTGGGAGCCCATGTTGGACCTTCAACTAAAAATCCTTGAGCGATTAATCGTTCTCGACTGCCGTCAGGTCGCATCACCCCTATATGAAATTGCCCATTTTGAATTTTTGTAAATGCAATATAATCTCCGCGAGGGGACCACACAGGCGTCGCATATGTGCCACGCCCCATACTGATACGCTTTGTATTTTTACCGTTTTTATCCATCACATATAACTGTTGAGAACCGCTCCTGTCTGAACTAAAAACAATCCTTTCTCCGTCTGGAGAAAAACAAGGACTTGTATCAATCATCGGGTGATTAGTTAATCTTTTCTTTTCGCTTTTAACAATATCATAAAGATAAATTTCAGAGTTGCCATTTTCCGAAAAACTCATAATCAATTGTTGGCTATCTGGAGAAAAACGCGGGGCAAAAGTCATTCCCGAAAAATAGCCAAGAGGTTCTTCTTTGCCTGTCTGGACATCCATTAAATAAACCCTCGGCTTTCCTTTTTTAAAAGATAAATACGCAATTTTTTGCATGTTCGGAGCAAAACGCGGTGTTACCACTAAATCTTTTCCGTCTGTCAAAAAAGTGTGTTGTGCTCCATCTTGATCCATAATAGCCAGCCGTTTAATTTTTCTTGCACTTTTCCCCGATTCGTTAATATATACTATTTTACTGTCAAAATAACCTTTTTCCCCTGTAATACGGCTATAAACCATATCCGAAATAATATGCCCCAGGCGTCTTTTTTCCTTTTCTGGCAAAGATATTTCCTTTGATTCCATGGACTGCCCAGAAAAAACATCCCACAAACGAAAAGAAACTTTTATCCAGCCATCGGGTTGATTATTCGTTTCCCCTTGCACCAAAGCTTGCACATTAATAGCTTGCCAATCCGAAAATCGAGGCAATGTACGAATATTAGGCAACTCTTGTAAAAAAGCGTCCGCATTTACCAAACGAAACAATCCAGAATTTTCCAAATCAGATCTTACTATTTGCGTAATTTCTTCAAATGAATCTCCAGCAAAAGGAGCAACCGCCAACGGAATAGGCTCAAAACCAGCCCCAGTAACATCAATTTTAAGCTCAGCTTTCCCACTCATAGGAAATAACAATATCATCCACAATAAAAAAAATACTCGTTTCATTTTCATCTCCTAAAAAACAGTGCTGTCCAATGGATTAAATCGAAAAACAATATCCTTCCAAACGGAATAAGTATCTGATCGCTTTTGTGCTAGTATTCTAAACGGAGAATCATTTCCTTGTCCATCACAAATATAAACCGCACGTCTTGCACTGTCTGCAACCGACTGAAAAGCTTTATCAGATCTATAACGAGCCATATCCAAAAATTCAACTTGATATACTTTGCCCGTTTTGTCTAATAAAACACGTAATTCGACAATCATTTTATCAATCCCTTCAACACCTAAATCAACATTCCAATGACTACGGATGCCTTGGGATAAAAAATCCAATTCGCTGATTGTTAAAGGTTGCGATAAATCGGGTCGACTTTCTCCATGAATCCCTTGTTTAACAACATTTGTGTTGGAGGTTATTGTTTCAGACATTTTATCAACTTTCGCTAATAATTTTTTTAAATCTTCTTGCGACGAAGGTTGTGTTTTTAATGTTTTTTTAGTCACATCTTTTATTTTTTGATGTAACTTTTCTATTTTTTGAGTTTCTGCTTTAAACGGTTTCTTCAACGTTTCTTTTATAGGAATGGCGGTCGGATCAGGTTTTGCCTCTTTTGGATTTGGCGTAGGCGGCGGTGTTTGTTTTTTTTCTGATCTTCTAGGTGATTTTTTTGGGGCAACAGATGCTTTTACCACTGGCGCTTTCTGGGAACTTAGATTCTCCTTACTGAGACTCTCTGCGGCAGGAAGATTCGTTTTAGATGTAATTTGTACATTCTTTAAATCAATAATAATGGGGGTAGAAATAACTTCTTCTCTTTGATGTATCATCCAATTTGGTAATTGAACAAACAATAAAAGAAAAATCAACAAATGCCCCAATAAAGAATAAAAAAAAGATATGGACACTCTACTTTCCTTTTTTACTTGATGATGACAATCGCACGACTTGAGCATCTGTTTTTAAACCAACCTGCGAATATCCGGCAGTCCGCAACAAAGCCATAACTTCAATAACTTTACCATAAGGTGCTTTTTCATCAGCGCTAATCATTATTCGAATTTTTGGATTTTCAGCAACAACCGCTTGAACCTTTGGCAACAACTTATCTAACGAAATCGAAGTTGAAGCAATAAAAATTTGGCCTTGTGCATTTACGCTTAAATCCAACGTTTTGTCTTGACCTTGAATTTGTTTGCCATCACCTTTGGGTAAGTTTAATGGAATCCCCGTCGTCAACATTGGCGCAGTAATCATAAAAATAGCCAACAAAGACATCATCACGTCAATCAACGGTGTTAAATTGACATCACTTCGTACTTTGCTTTTGCGCCGAGTTTTTTGCCTTATTGACATTTATTCACGCCCCCCAACTTGTTCAATTTGGCGACTAATAATAGCACTTAATTCACCCATAAAAGTTTCCATCCGGTTGGTAATATGATCGATATCGCTGGAAAATTTATTATATGCTATCAAGGCGGGAATTGCGGCAATCAACCCTATCGCTGTTGTCAATAAAGCTTCTGCCACCCCAGGAGCGACAGCAACAATATTTGTGTTTTGAGACAAACCAATGGATTGAAAGCTATCCATAATACCCCACACAGTACCAAACAATCCAACCAACGGAGAAACAGACCCTACGGACGCTAAAAAAATCATGTGAGATTCAAGCCTTTCTGCTTCACGATCTATAGTAATTTGCATAACTTTATCAATACGTTCTTGAACATCAATTCCTTTTGTTTTCATTTCTTTTTTACCTAAAGAACGTTTCCATTCTTTTATCGCTGAACAAAAAATTGCTGCCAAGGGGGAGGAAGGCTTCCCCGCTATTTTTTCGTACAAAATATCAAAAGATGAACCGCCCCAAAATTGTTCTTCAAAAGATTTTGAATTATCTTTAACGCGCCGGAATTTCCCCATTTTATCTAGTATAATTGACCACGACCAAATAGATGCTAAAATCATAGCAATCATCAACAATTTCATAAAAATATCCGAATGTTCAAACATCCCCCAAATCGACAATGTTTGACGCGCTGTTTCCATAGCCACTTGTTCTTTCATTTTATTTTACTTCCTTTACTTTTATTTTTTGTCTTTTTCTATAAAGTGTTCAAAAACCGTTTTTAAATCCTCTGGCAAACGTGTTGGCTTTAATTTTTGAACATCAACAAAGACGACATGTATCTTCATTTCCACCAAAATCAAATCTTCTTTTTTAACAATTTGGTTCATCACCACTGAAGCCCCGCCAAGCGAATCAATAGATGTATAGACGTAAATTAAATCTTCCAATCTTGCGGAGGCTTTAAATTCCATTTCTGCCCGTCGTATCATTAGCCCAATGCCGCGTTCTTTCAATCCCAAATTTGTCAATCCTGCTTTGTATAAAAAATCGGATCGAGCACGTTCGGCATAACGCAAATAATTGGCATGGTAAACAACTCCACCGGCATCTGTATCTTCGTAATAAATACGCACTGGTAATTTATGAACCATTAACAAACCTCTTTATAAAAATTGTTTTTACGCCACATGGGTAATTATATTTTCCCTTCTTTGTCAAATAAAGTCATAACAGTCGAAGACGGTTGAACCCCCAAATGATGAAAGCCCGCCAAAGACAATACACGGCCTCGTGGTGTTCTTTGAACAAGTCCTTCTTGCATTAAATAGGGTTCAACCACTTCTTCGATAGTATCTCTTTCTTCAGCCAATGCCGCAGACAATGTATCTGCGCCTACAGGACCACCACCATACTTATCGGCGATACATTTTAAATAACGTCTATCTTGAGCATCTAATCCTGATTTATCTACCTCTAATAGACTTAATGCTTTATCCGCTATTTCCCGATCGATTTCGGTTTTTTTTTCAACCAAAGCAAAATCTCGCACGCGACGAAGCAATCGACCCGCAACTCGAGGTGTTCCTCGCGCCCTTTTTGCAATTTCATGTGCCCCTTCTTGAGTAATTTTGACTTTCAAAATCCTCGCTGCACGTTCCACAATTTTTTCCAGATCCTCAACATTATAAAAATTTAATCGTAAAGGAATTCCAAAACGTTCTCGCAACGGCGTTGTCAACAAGCCTGAACGCGTCGTCGCACCAACGAGCGTAAAAGGTTGTAAATCTATCCGCACCGACCTTGCCGCAGGCCCTTCACCAATAATTAGATCCAATTGAAAATCTTCCATCGCTGAATAAAGAACTTCTTCTATCAATGGGTTTAAACGGTGAATTTCATCAATAAACAGCACATCATTTTTTTCTAGATTCGTTAAAATCGCTGCTAAATCTCCAGATTTTGAAATCATCGGTGCCGATGTTGGACGAAACCCAACCGCTAATTCTTTGGATATAATTTGAGCCAAAGTCGTTTTCCCTAACCCCGGAGGACCAAATAATAATACGTGATCTAAAGATTCTGCGCGTTCTTTCGCCGAATGAATAAATACGCGCAAATTATTACAAGTCTGTGTTTGCCCTACAAATTCGGATAACGTTTGAGGACGAAGACCTGTGTATAATTCTTCGTCTCCACTGATAGCCTTTGGTGTAATAATTCTTTCGTCAACCATTATTCTTTCCAATCTCCTTCAAAGACATACGTATCAAATCTGCGGTTTGAATATCGGAATTGTTTTGGTATAGAGTTCCTACAACCATGCCCGCTTCACTACGTCCATACCCCAAGTTTGTCAAAGCAGAAATTGCTTCGCTTAGCACATTTCCTATTTTTGAATCATCTGAAACAATAAAATCAGAAGAGCGACTAAAAACAGTAGCTTTCTCTTTTAATTCTGTCACTATGCGTAAAGCAAGCTTGGGGCCAACGCCCGAAGCTCTTATTAAAGCCTTAGAATCTCCAGTTGCCAAAGCAAGTTTTAAATCTTGTGGTTTAAGTACAGATAAAATTGCTAACCCCACCTTTGCTCCAACACCTTGAACACTCGTCAACAACCCAAAACTTTCCTTTTCTATCGCATCTGCAAAACCAAAAAGGTGAATATGGTCTTCACGCACTTGGGTTTCAATTAACAAGCTCGTACTTAAGCCTTTATTTGAACACCGCGCCAACGTTTGTGACGAACAAAATACTCGATACCCAACGCCGTGAACATCCAAAATCACGTAATCCACCCCCACAAAGTCAACCAAGCCCGTTAATTTTGCAATCATATTTTGTCCTTTCCTATTCCATCATACTCAAAAAGAACAAAAATGCAAATTAAACTAGCTTTTTTCGAAAAAAGGTTCTATAAAGCAAAAGTCATGACTGTAAAGATTAGATGAAAAGGAGAAAAATATGACAACTCGTGTTGCGATTAACGGTTTCGGACGGATTGGCCGTTTGGTATACCGTGCATTTATTGAATCAGGTCGTAAAGATCTGGAAATTGTCGCTATCAATGACTTAGGTGACGCTACTGCAAATGCGTATTTATTAAAATATGATTCTATTCACCGCATGATGAACGTCGATGTTTATGCGGATGGTGAATATTTAGTTGCTGGGAATTATCGAACAAAGGTAATTGCACAGAAAGACCCTACTCAATTACCCTGGAAAGAAATGGGCATCGATATCGTCATGGAATGTACTGGCATTTTTTCGGCAAAAGAAAAAGCCATAGTCCATATCGACGCAGGGGCAAAACGCGTTTTAGTTTCTGCTCCTTCAGAAGGGGCCGATAAAACAATCGTTTACGGCGTTAACCAAAATACATTAACCGACAAAGATTTGGTTGTTTCAAATGCTTCGTGCACAACAAATTGTTTGGCTCCTGTTGTTTATGTTTTGGACAAAGAATTTGGCATTAAACAAGGCTTTATGACCACTATCCATAGCTATACGAATGATCAAAAGATTTTGGATCAATTACACAAAGACCTTTATCGCGCTAGAGCCGCAGCAATGAGTATGATCCCCACAAAAACAGGAGCTGCCAAAGCAATCGGGTTGGTTTTACCCCAAATGGCTGGCAAGTTAGATGGAGTTTCTATTCGTGTGCCGACTCCCGACGTTTCATTAGTTGATGCTAACTTCATCATGGACAAAGATGTCACGGTCGATGCGGTTAATGCAAAAATGAAAGAATACGCCAATGGCGAATTAAAGGGCATTTTGGGTTATAATGATTTGAAGCTAGTTTCCATTGATTTCACACATGATCCATCTTCATCAACTTTTGATGCAAATGGCACAAAAGTTATGGGGGGAACTCAATTGCGGATCATGAGCTGGTATGACAATGAATGGGGATTTTCAAACCGCATGTTGGATACCGCCGTCGCAATGGGCAAACTTGTGTAAAAGAATATCAAAATTAAAGGGGGCTTTTCGCCCCTTTTTTTTAACCCATCAACCACTATAAATGCCCGTTTTACATTCCACCTTCTTTATTTTGTTTTGTCTTCAAAAACTGATTGAGCATTTACGTTTTATTCATTCTTAAAAGTGATGGTATTTTTTCGTGCATCTGCCGATTCTAATGACACTTGTCATTTTTGTTGTTTCCGTTTTTGTTCAACAGATTTTCTTTTTGCACTTCAAAAATTTTCTTTTCTTACTCGTATGGAATTTTATATTTTCTGACAAAAATAATATCTAAAACATCCATAGTTCTAAGAGTTTTTTGAATTTTTTAACACGTCGTATTTTCTTTTTTATGCAATTTATTGATTATCTCGACCTCTATCGTGCACAAAGACATTGACCACAGAAGGCCTTTGGCGCTGGGGCTGGGGTTTATGTCTTCCTTTATTGATAATTTCGCTTTTTTTTAACTGTTTTTTCAACCTGTTTGATAATGAATCGTTTTTCGGTTTTCGTTTTACTAAACGAATCTGTCGATAATAATTACATACGTTTTTTTGTTCGATTTCTTCGTATATCATATTTTTTATCAATGGTTTCATCTTTTTATAATTACCAATTCCTTTTTTCCCAGCACTTGCAAGAAAAAAACCTCCTACAGCAAGACCTATAAGGACAGGGAACGACGTTGCAAAAGAAACTCCAGCCAAAATAAAACCTATACCAAGCAATGCATATTTTGCAATATCAAGCTCATTATCAGCACGAGCTTTTAATACCAAATTGCGAGAGTTATCCATTTTTTTTGGATTCATAGCACTATCATCAATCAACTGTACATTCTTTTGTATTTGGAAACGAGTTTTTGAATCAAGTTGAGCTACATACGACATTTGTTCGGATATAACCTTTTGATACTTTGCCATTTCCAATTTTGCACGCATTTCTTTATTAAATGCTCGGCACGTCATAAAAAACCCAACAATTGCAAAAAACTCGATTGTTATTAAAGGCGTAAATGGTAGCCCTAGCATTGATCCTAAAACAACCATTCCTCCAAGGCCAAGCGTAGTCAAAGAATACATGGCGGATTTTATTTTTTGTTGTTCCTTTTGTGCTTTTTCATTTCTCAAAGTCCTTTGAGATACGCTTAAAGCAATAGCTTTGTCCATGGGAGATAAATAACATTTTAGAGGATCCAATTTAACAAAATCTGCATGTAAAATATCATAATAATTTAGGGCAATCGACTTTTCAAATTCATTCGTGTTTTTCTTAGTGGGCATTACAAACATTCCTTTTCCGAAAACAATGATGTGTATTCTAATATCTTATTAAGAAAAATCAATACTATTTTGTTCAAATCAAATCCTGAACAATCTATATAAATTGACAAAACAGCGAAAAGGAAAGTAATTCAAAAATAGAAGATACGTAAGTGCTTCTATTTAAGCGGAGCTTTTATGTATCCGTTTATACTTTTTCATGAAATTTACTATTCACAAGACTTGTCAATACTTGACACACTATTTTTTCATCTACGCCAGAGCAAGAAACAGATATTGTTGTTCCTTTAGAAGCCCCCAACATCATCAACCCCATAATAGATCGACCAGATACTTTCTGGCCATCTTTTTCAACCCAAACATCAGATTGGAAAGCGCCAACTTCCTTTACGAAATAAGATGCTGCTCGCGCATGCAACCCTTTTAAATTTTGAATTTGCAATTTAAAAACAACAGCCATTATTTATTTCAACAACCCCGAAGCAACATTGATATATTTTCGTCCTGATTCTTTGGCCTCCTCAATTGCTATGCGCAAAGGTTTATTCCGCACTTGAACCAATTTAATTAACATCGGTAAATTTAATCCAGCCAAAACTTCAACAGAACGCTCTTCCATAACAGAAATTGCTAAATTCGAAGGTGTCCCCCCAAACATGTCTGTCAAAATAGCTACACCTGACCCGGTATCCAATTTTTTCACTTTTCCCAAAATTTCAAGGCGCTTTTGCTCAATGTCTTCGGTTGCTAAAATGCAAACAGCATCAATTCCTTGTTGCATACCAACAACATGTTCCATTGCTATAATCATTTCTTCTGCAACATGTCCATGAGAAACAACTAAAATTCCTATCATTTTTTATCCTTTTTTTTGAAATATACACTGTTTTTTATTTTATTCAAGAAAAAATGTCTCTGATTGTTGTAATGCCAACTCTATTTTAAAAATTGCCGATACATCAAATGCATTAATTTGAACAATAGGAACACGACAATTTGCCATTTCAAAAAAATAAAAAACAGGCATTCTTTCAACTTTTGACCGCGGAACAAGATCGATAATCAATGATAATTTTGTTAAAGGTTTAAACGGAACGCGTACAATCCCTAAACCACGCACTTCTATTTGACCTTGAATGGTCTTTGGACAAGAGGCCCACAAAATACCATCTTTTTCATCAAGCACAACTTGATCGTCCGCCACCAATCGGTGACCTTCGCGCATAAAGCGCAAACATAAATCCGTTTTGCCAGAACCCGATTTCCCTCGGATTAAAACACCTTTGTCATCAACATCAATACACGACGCATAAAGTAGCATTTTTTATTTCCTCTATTTTTAAAATAACTCTTTTAAAAACACTTGTCAAAAAGAACGTGATTATGTATGATGAACGTTAGGAGATATAAGTTCGTGTAGCTCAGCAGGATAGAGCGCAGGATTCCTAATCCTGAGGTCGTGGGTTCGACTCCCGCCACGAACACCATAGGGGCAATAGATGTTAGCAACAAAACCAGAAGAAAATTTGATTAATGCCTTGGATCGCATAAGGGGCGTTTCTACTCCTTTTTTGGGGATTTACATTGCAATGTCAAAATTAACCCCAAACAACCGAGGCTATCGTCAATTGGAAATTGTATCCCGATTATTTAAATCCTTGACAACCACAGAACAAAGTCGCTTATTTTTGCTTTCCAACAAAGATATAGCCTTTATTACACCGAAATCTTCGCTAAACACTGTTGAAGAAATTTTATACCAAATTCGAACTTTATTCGCAGACGATCCTTTTTTGACAGAAAAAAACAAAACCTCTTTTCAACACGTTTTTTTCTTGGACAATGAATTGGATGCGTTTAAACAATTGGTGTTTCAAAAAAATAAAGAGTCGGATAGAATACTGTCGCCCTCAAAGGAAATCAACCCCCTCTCTCCAGAAATATTAGAATCTGTTGTTAATCGTTTGGAAAAATTAGAGGCCATCCACTTTATTCGTCGGCAATCCGTTTTGTCTTTCCACCCCAAGTTTGGAAATCATTTTTTATTTCAAGAATTTTATACTTCTATCTCTCATTTGCAACAAAAGCTGTGCCCAGCGTATAGCTTGCTGGCTGAAAAGTCTTTATTTTTTCAATTAACGCAAACTTTGGATAAGCAGACGTTGCTCGCTTTAACTCATTTTAATTTAAACGAATATCCACCAGCCATCAGTCTCAATTTAAACATATCGAGTTTGTATACTGCGGTTTTTCAAGAATTGTCCCGAGTATGGCCTACACCATTGATTATTGAATTACAACTTGCAGATATTTTTCACAACTTAAAAACATATCAAGATGCCTATAAAAAAATGCACGAAATGGGGCATCAAATATTGATCGATGGATTGTCGCCTTTGGATTTAGATTGTTTGGATTTTTCGATTTTACAACCCGATTATTTAAAAATCAATTGGGACCCAGAGTGGAAAAAAGAAGGTAAAGCCGAGTTGTTAAAACCTTATATTAACAAAACTTATTTAACTATTGTGTTGACACATTGTAGTTCTGAAGATGCTTTAATGTGGGGGCAAAAAGCGGGCGTTTTTTCTTTCCAAGGGCATTACGTTGATGCTATCTTGGGAGCGATGATTAAAAATAGTTGCACTTTTGGCCAAGAATGTACACTTGCTTCATGCATGACGTGTCGACGTTCTTTGTCGCCACAAGTCCGCAGCCAATGTGTCCATTTGAAACATTTAGACGCCAACCCAAAAATGAAGGCGATTTAGATGATTTCAACGCGCGAAGAATTTGTTTCTTTTTTAGAAAAAACACAAATGACATCAGCCAAATGGTGGATTTTACACATCCGTATGAGACAGTTGGAAAAAGTGTTAGAAAGCGGACGACTTTTGGACGTAGCACAAATGTTGCGTACTTTCGAAAAAGGTAAACTGGGTCGGCTATTTGAAATAGGGGGAGATATTTTTATTTATTTTCCTCAAACACGCGAAGACGATATGCTGGCTTTAATCGTCAAAATTAAGTTTTTGTCGGGACCTCGTCTTAAGGATAAATTCGCATTTTATACCATTTACCAACTACAAACGCAAATGGATGATTTGCTTGATTTATTAAAACCTCAAGAAGAGAAAAAAGAAGTGGAGGCCTCCACTTTGCAAACAACGCCTTCCTCCACTGTCACAACCCCGATTTTCCAAGAACCTCCATCATTTATGCCATTTCGCCCAATTTTGTTGGCTCAATTAGAAAAAACGTTACTTCAAGCAGACTTGTCCAACATTATACGCAACCAACCAGTTTGTGCAATTGTTGGGAAATCACCCCCTTTAGAATTGTTTAAAGAAGTTTATGTTGCTATCACCGATTTGATAAAAACTTTGTGCCCCAACGTTGATGTGCGTCGTTCTCCGCACTTATTCAATCGATTGATGGAAACTTTGGATAAGCGTGTTTTAGAAAATGTTGCCCACCACGATGGGGGAGCTTACCGTAAAAATTTCAGTTTAAATTTATCTGTCAAGAGTTTATCCACTGAAGATTTCCTTCGTTTTGACGAAAGTTTAACTGCTGCGAATAAAGAAACTATTTTGTTGGAAATTAAACAAAGCGATATTTGTACAAACCTAGCTTCTTTTTTGTCTGTACGAGAAAAAATACAGCGAAAAGGATATCGTTTTTGTATGGACCTTGTCACCTTTGATTCTTTAGCGTTAGTACAAAGAGAAAAATTAGGCCTCGACATGATAAAAATCATTTGGTCTGCTGATATATTGAATAAACCATTATTGGATTTGTCCAAAAAAGCCATTCAAAAAACTAATCCGGAAAGGTTAATCCTTTGCCATGTTGACGACAAAAGAGCCATTGACTTCGCCCAAAATCTTGGCATTTCAATATTCCAAGGTTACTATATCCAAAAACTTTTGTACAAAACGCCTAAAGCCGTACGCATTAATCGACCTACATAAAATCAATTGAACCGTGACAATGTTTAAATTTTTTGCCACTTTCGCACGGACACAAATCATTACGTCCTATTTTGGAAAGGTCAATATTTTCTGGCAAGAAATGTATTTGATTAGGCTTTTTTTGTTCTGGTTCTGGAGTTGCAACACTCATTTGGGCATGTGTCAAAACAAATGTCACACGTCCTCGCACTGTTTTCAACATATCCGAAAATAATGTGAACGATTCCCTTTTATATTCATTCAAAGGATCCCTTTGTCCATACGCACGTAACCCTATCGCATGTTTTAAAAAACTTAAAACTTGCAAATGTTCTTTCCACGATTGATCTAACATCTGTAATAAAACACTTTTTTCCAAAGACCAAACCATATTCTTTTCAAAATCCTGATATTTTTGCTGAATCATTGTATCCGATTCTTGACAAATACGCTCTATCATGAGCTCGACAGATAAATCATCTTGTTCTACCCATTGTTCAATGGGTAAAGAAATTGCCAACAAACGATTGCATTCTTTTTGCAACGTTTTTAAATCCCATTCCTCGGCGTTTGTTTTGGGAGGCATTGTTGATAAAGCCATATCTTCAATTACTTGGTGACGCATACTTATAACCATATCCGAAACTTGTTTGGATTGTAGCAATTCGCAACGTTGCGAGTAAATGACTTTGCGTTGATCATTCATCACATCGTCATACTTTAATAAATTTTTCCGAATGTCAAAATGATACGATTCAACTTTTTGTTGTGCTTTAGCAATTGCTTTTGAAATAAGAGGGCTTTTAATGGCTTCATCTTCTTTGAATCGAAATGTTTTTAACAAACCTTTCAACCTTTCTGCTCCAAAAATACGCATTAAGTCATCTTCTAAAGAAACATAAAACTTAGAACGTCCAGGATCGCCTTGACGGCCAGAACGTCCGCGCAATTGATTATCAATGCGTCGGTTTTCATGACGCTCTGTCCCAATAACGTAAAGTCCTCCAGCTTCTAGAACAATTTGACGCCCCTCTTTAACCTCGTCTTTTATTTTTTTTGTAATACGGTTAATGTCTTGTTCATCTGTAATTCCAACAAGTTCTTCTTTAAGACGCATTTCAACGTTTCCACCTAATTGAATGTCTGTTCCTCTCCCTGCCATATTTGTTGCAATTGTCACCGCATCAGGGGCCCCCGCTTGAGCTATAATAAACGCTTCTCTTTCATGATTTTTTGCATTCAAAATTTCGAATCTCAAATTCGTTCGCTGACGTAACATTTCTGCTAAACATTCAGATCGTTCAATTGATGCCGTCCCGACCAAAATGGGTTGGTGCTTCGCATGGGCTTTTTCGATCTCACGAATAATCGCTTTATATTTTTCTAAAGCCGTTCCATAAATTTCATCATTAAAATCATCACGTGCCAAAGGTCTGTTCGTCGGGATTTCAATTACCCGTAAACTATAGGTGTTTTCTAACTCACCAGCCTCAGTCATCGCAGTTCCTGTCATCCCTGCCAATTTTGGATACATTCGAAAATAATTTTGAAAAGTAATAGAAGCCAATGTTTGATTTTCTGCCTGAATCGTCACATTCTCTTTAGCCTCTAACGCTTGATGTAAACCGTCCGAATAACGACGCCCTTCCATCATGCGCCCCGTAAATTCATCAATAATAACAACCTTGTCATCTTTCACAATATAATCGACATCGCGCGTAAACATAAAATGTGCTTTTAACGCTTGCTCTGTGTGATGGACAAAAGAAACGTTTGCTAAATCATATAAGCCCCCTTGGATTAATCCCGCCTCTTGTAACAGTTGTTCTATATAAACATTGCCTACTTCTGTAAAGGTGATTTGTTTGTTTTTTTCATCTTTTTCATAATGTTCAGAGTGGATTTTACACATCAATTTATCTACTAATCGGTAACGCTCTGAAGAATCTTCCGCAGCACCTGATATAATTAAAGGAGTACGTGCCTCATCAATTAAAATACTATCGACTTCGTCAACAATAGCATAATAAAAAGGTCTTTGAACCATTTCTTGGATTGAAAAACGCATATTGTCTCGTAAATAATCAAAACCTAACTCATTATTCGTACAATAAGTGACGTCACAAGCATACGCATTTTGCCGTTCGGCCGTTTCTAATTCATGATAGACACACCCTACCGTTAATCCTAAAAAGCGATAAACTTGGCCCATCCAATCTGCATCACGCCTTGCCAAATAATCGTTTACCGTAACAACATGAACCCCTTTCCCCGCCAACGCGTTTAAATAAACAGCCAAGGTTGCTACCAACGTTTTACCTTCGCCCGTTTTCATTTCAGCGATTTGACCTTTGTGCAAAACTATACCGCCAATTAGTTGAACATCAAAGTGGCGTTGTCCCAGTGTCCTTTTAGAGGCCTCTCGCACCGTTGCGAAAGCGTCAACTAACAAATCATCCAACATTTCCCCTTTAGCAAGACGTTCTTTAAACCAAGGGGTCCGCGCACGCAAATCTTCATCCGAAAGTCTTTCCATTTCAGGTTCAAGCGCATTGATTTTTTGAATTGTTTTCTTTAATTTTTTAATATATCGATCATTCGATGAACCCAGAACCTTTTTGAACATAAAGCGCGTAACCTTTCCAAAATAAAATGTTATTCGTTAATAGATATAGTCTTTATAAGTAAAAGTCAAGAAATCTCTTTGAAATGAATTGGCAACAACGCACTTTTATATCAGCACTTTTCCAAAACAAGTCAAAGAAATATTGCTATTTCGCATAAAAACGTTTAATACCCTTTTTATTCAAATAATCTCCAACTTGTTTTCATTAAATGAGATAACAACGTAAGCCCTATCCTTTAAGATATTCGGCGATTTTCAAAACATCTCCGCTGGCTTCAGCATTAGGATACGCAGACAAAATAGAACTTTGTGCACGAATACTATCCCGTACGCGCGTATCACGTCTAATAATCCCCGCCAATTCAGGTGAAATTTTCAAAAATCCTTGGCACGCTTTTAACAGCGTGGAATAAGTCTTTTCTCCCTCACGGTAAGTATTCGCCGAATTAATGACAATTTTTATTGTAATATCTGGATTTTCTTTAGATATGATTTTAATAAAAGCATAAGCATCTGTCAATGAAGTTGGTTCGTCAGTACATACGACTAACAAAGTTCCTGCATTCTCGGCAAAAAGACGCACTGCTTTTTCAACGCCTGCACCCAAATCAATAATTACCTTGTCGTATCTAGACGCCAACAATTGTAAATCATCAAAAATTATTTGCAATCGAGATAAAGGTATGTTTGCCAAACTCCCCGAACCAGACCGCCCAGCAACAACATCAAATCCATACTCTGGGCATGGGATAATCGCCTGAGTCAAAGGAACTCGCCCTGTAATTACAGACCCCAAATCAAAAGGCGTCACCAGTCCCAATTGAATGTCCACATTAGCCAAACCTAAATCTCCATCAAACAATAATGTTTTCGTTCCGTCCATTGCTAATGCGTGTGCCAGAGAAATAGAAAACCATGTTTTACCAACACCTCCTTTGCCTGAAGCTATAGCAATCATATTACGTCCCTTATGGCGCTCTGACGCTTTGGGTGCCATTTTCAATTTTTGCGGTAAAGAAAGAATGCGTGAAATATTCATTTTCCCCTCTTATTCTTTTGATAACATCATTTGAGCCAAAGATTGTGCGTCTATCGGACAAAGGCCTTGAGAAACATGTGGGCTTATTCCTGCATCACACAAACCTAACGAATGCACTTGAGCTGCATATAAAACACTGCCAAACCGTCTTGCTAAATCTAACCGCGTTGCTAATAACCGCTTACATCCTAATGGTAAAAAAGCTTCCACCATATCTATCGATTCAAAAGCGTCCATTCCTGCCGACATCACTAAAACAGGTTCTAACCCATTGATGTCTTTTTTCATGTTTTTTAAAAACTCAATATCAAATGACGAAAATGGATTAATTCCTGGGCTGTCAATCACTATCATGTCTACATTTTGACGCACATTTTCAATTGTTTCTTTTAAAAGTTCTGGCTTTTGAATTTTTATCAATTCAACCTCTAAAATTTGGGTAAAAGCAGACAATTGTTCTACTGCTCCTGCGCGTTTCATATCTGTTGTAATAACAGCTACTTTTCTCCCAGAAATTTTAGCTCTGACAGCCATTTTTGCTACTGCAATAGTTTTACCAGAACCGCTAGATCCAACCAACATAAACGCCCTTTTCGCAGTGTGCGAAGGCAATGGATAAAATTTGAAAACTCGTTCTAATCCCATACTCAACAGCGCCGTTTCATCTTTTTTTTCACAACCATAGCAAGCCAATAAAATACGTTCTATTAAAATATCTGGGACACGATGAAATTCAAGATTTTCACGAATAGTGTGTAATGATTTTTCCTCTGCAGGACCAAACAAAGCTTCTTCAATTTCTTTTTCGCTGGTAGTTTCTTCAACCCCAACGGTTAAACGTACACCATCTTTCACATGTTGATTGGATATAATTAAAACATCACTACCGAAATCTTTTCGAATATTCTCCATAGCCGAGGCCACTGACTGTGCAACGTATGTTTTAATCTTCATAACATGCTATCCTTTTTGTCTTTTAAAATAAACAATCCTTTCCGAAGCTGGCAAAAGGCTGTTCATTTCGGCTTCTGTGCGTCTGGGGTTTTCCTTTTTATCAATAGAAACTAACCCCACAAGGCATAATTGATTCAATTTTAATTTTTCTTGTGCGTCTTTTTCCAATCTTGAAGCTAAAGGGAAAAAGACAACATATGCCAATACTGCCCCATAAAATGTAGTCAACAAAGCAACCGCCATTGAAGGTCCGACGGTTGTAGGATCTGACAAAGAAGACAACATTTGAACCAATCCTATCAATGTCCCAATTAATCCCATCGCAGGAGCAATTTCTCCGGCTTTAGACATCACCAACACCGATTGCATTTGAGTTTCATACAAAGCATCCATGCGGTGGCGCATTATTTCTTGACATTCTTTACCTGTCATGCCATCAATTAAGCAAGATACTCCTTCCTTTAAAAAAGGAAAGCTTTTTAGTGATTCTATATAGTTTTGACGCAGTTGCAAAATCCCACTTGTATAGGCAATTTCCGAGCCACGAACCACTTGTAATGCAACGCTACTTGGATGGCGAGATTGATGTACAAAAAGCCTCAACACAGATTGCATACTTTGACCAATTTCTCGCAAAGAGAAACTAATTAAACAGGCAAAAAACGTACCACCCAAAACAATCCAAAGAGCGGGTTTGTTGATAAAGGAGCCAAAATGGCCACTCATCATAATCGCGCATCCAATCAAAAAGAAAACGCCAAATAATCCAAGCAATACAGAAATATCAACAAGCGAAAAATTTGAATGTTTCATTTTTACCCTCTTTTCGTTAAGGTTTTACAATTTCTGTCATTGTCACACACAATTTTTCCCCTCGGTTTACCAATTCACCTTTGGCTATTAAATGATTATTGACATAAATGTCGATTTGTTCTCCCGCTTGTTTATCCAACTCGACAACAGAATCTGGACCCATTTTCAACAATTCATGCATTGGCATAACTGCTTTTCCCAAAACTGCCGTCACACAAACGGGAATATTGAAAAGCGCATTTGACGAAGTTATTTCTTCTTGAAACGTATTTGTTATTTTCCCCGTTTGGAGCGTTTTTTCTGCCAATTTTAAAAAATCTGCTTTTTGTTTTTCATTCATAACCTTTTCCTACTCTATCATTTCTTCGGTATCTTCACCTTGAGATAAAATAACATCCCCTTTTAATGCCAAATCTTTAGCAATTGCTACAACATCCGACTGAGCTTGGTCCACATCACGCAACCGAACGGCTCCCAAGGCTTCCATATCTTCGGTCAAAATCAATCTGGCTTGCGGAGATAAATTGCCCATAAAAGCTTCAACCACACTATCGGAAACTCCTTTTAAGGCTATTGCCATTTTTTGACGTTCTACAGCTCTTAAAACATTTTGAATGGAAGAGGAATCCAACAAAGCTATATCTTCAAATGTAAACATCATAGAACGCACTTGTTCGGCCACATCACGGTTACGTTCAAACAAAGCCGTCATCAACCGATTTTCCGTTTTCCTATCTAAATAATTAAAAACGTCGGCAATACGTTCGTGACCTTCCTTACCATCCGATTGTGCTAAAGTGTTCATGAAATCATCATGCAAAGTTTGTTCAACCTCTTGTAACACATCTTTTTTTACATGCTCTAAACGAAGAAGTCGCATAATAATATCCATGACAAAATCTTCGGGCAAAAATGAAATAACTTTTGCTACATAATCTGGATTTAATCGCGATAAAATAACGGCGCCTGTTTGCGGATATTCGTTTTTCAAATAGCCCGCTAAAACATCTGCATTAACATTTTCCAATTTTTCCCACACCGTCCCTCCTGCAGGGCCTTTTATTTCATCTAAAATATTTTTTTGGCGTAAGCCTGGCAACACTTTTTGCAATAACTTTTCCGTTCTTTCAAATCCTCCACTTAATGACCGTGGTTTATCAAAACTATCCAAAAAATCTTCTAACACTTTTTGCGTCAAAGCCGAATCAACATTACCCAAATTTGCCATAGTAATTGAAACTTCACGAACTTCATTGTCGTCAAATTGTTCGAATATTTTTTTGACGAAACTTTCTCCTATGGCCAACAAAAAAATAGCAATTTTTTGACGTCCTGTCAATGTTTCATAAGTCAGAGATTCTGGCATGTTAGAATCCCTCCTTTGGATCTTGATAAAACCATGAACACAAAACGTTAACCGTTTCAGACATGTCATTTTCAACTCGCTGATGGACTTTTTTCATTAACGGGGTTTTAAGTTCAACTCTTGTTGGAGATTCTTTTAATAAATCACTCACCACTTCGGCATTCGCAAAAGCAGGCAAAGACGATTGACTTTCTAAAGGCGTTTTCGACAAAAACCTTTTCCAAACAATCCAAATAAAGCCAATAACAACAGCAAAAATTAAAAGGGCAAACTCGGCAAAACGAACCCATGTCGGCGACAATAATGTTTTAGGGACAGAAACATTTTTGAATGGCGTTGTTAAAAATTCAATTTTATCGCCTCTTTTCACATCAAAACCAATTGCTGTTTTGATTAATGAATACAAGTTTTCTTTGTCTATCACAGCCCCCGACGAATCAATTAAAACGGCCACTGATAATTTTTTAACTACGCCGCCGTTTTGGATTTGTTGAATGTTTTTTTTGGAAAAAATATATGTAATTTCTTCGGCAGTGTTGTTCGTTTTAGACGTTTGCACAATCGGCATATCCGAATCTAAAACTTCACGGTTGATAATATTTTGGTTAAAGTCGATATCTGCTTGCACAGAAACCGTAACATTTCCCACTCCGACAACTTTTTCTAACATTTGTTGGACAGAACCTGCCAACCTTGTTTCATAAGATTTGCGGACATTTTCAAATGCGAGCACAGAGGCGGACAAGTCACCGTTTTTATTGTTTGTAAAGGATTCTTGCGCCTGTGCGGACGAAAAACAAAGGCCAACAAACATTAAAAATGCAATGCTTTTTAACCCTTGTACGCTTATTTTTAAACATTTCTTCAAGCACAACCAGAGCACAGACTTTACCTTTCCTTTAAAGACGTTTGTTTATTATGAATAGGCAATGGTGAATTTTTGGTTAAAAAATCAAAAAATAACCCATTGCAAAAACGATAAAAAAATGGTACAAAGCAAACTATGGAAAAACAAAAAATAATATGCCCTCCTGTTGATGCAACCCAACAAGGTATGCGATTGGATAAATTTTTGGCAATGTCTTGTGATTTATCTAGAACACGCTTGTCGACTCTAATCAATCAGGGTTTTATCTCCCCGCCACAAGCAAGCGATTCAAAAGTTTGTGTCGGACAAATTTTCACAATCAACGTCCCCGAATCTGCCCCAGCCATTCCAACAGCCGAAAAAATAAAATTAGACATTTTATACGAAGATGACGATTTGATAGTTATTAATAAACAAGCAGGAATGGTTGTCCATCCTGGAGCTGGAAATTTTTCTGGCACATTAGTGAATGCTTTGTTGGCGCACTGTAGGGATTCTTTATCGGGGATAGGTGGGGTTAAACGACCTGGAATCGTTCACCGCATCGATAAAGAAACCAGCGGTGTTTTAGTCATCGCAAAAAATGATAAATCGCATCAACACTTAAGTGACCAATTTGCACTTCACAGCATTCAAAGAACATATATAGCTATTGTTTATGGCATCCCTTTACCTAAAGGAACCATCACAGGGAACATTGGACGTAACGCGACTAACCGTCAAAAAATGGACATAGTTTCGGGACGAGGCAAACCAGCTATCACGCATTATCATTTGATTAAACCGTTGTTTAACGGAAAAGCTTCATTAATTGAATGTCAATTGGAAACTGGGAGAACTCATCAAATTCGAGTTCACATGACGTCTATTCAACATCCTTTGGTGGGGGATAAAATTTACGGCAATAAGCCGAAGGGAACACCTCCTATCTTAGGGCTTTTCCCACGTCAAGCATTGCACGCGCAATCTTTGGGCTTTATCCACCCAAGATTTAATAGATTTGTATCATTTATTGCCCCTCTACCGAAAGATATAGACCTTTTATTACAAGCTTCAGAAGTTTTATAAAACCCTTTGATTTTTACGAAAAAAAGCGTATAATTTTTCTTCGAAAAAATAAAAGAGAAAAAATATGTCAGAATTTCTTAAAATCAGAGGCGCCCGAGAACATAATCTTAAAAATGTGAATGTCGATATTCCACGCAACAAATTGATTGTTATAACAGGATTGTCAGGTTCTGGAAAATCGTCACTTGCTTTCGATACTATTTATGCCGAAGGGCAACGCCGATATGTAGAAAGCTTATCAGCCTATGCCCGCCAGTTTTTGGATTTGATGAAAAAACCGGACGTTGATTCAATCGAAGGCCTCTCTCCCGCTATTTCTATTGAACAGAAAACGACATCACAAAACCCACGCTCCACAGTCGGAACGATCACGGAAATTTATGATTACATGCGACTTTTATGGGCACGTATAGGAGTGCCTTATTCTCCAACAACAGGATTGCTCATTCAAAGTCAAACAATCACTCAAATGGTTGACCGCATTACCGCCTTGCCCGCTGGAACAAAAATTTATATTCTTGCTCCTATCATTCGTGGGCGCAAAGGCGAATACAAAAAAGAATTTAGCTCATGGCAAAAAAAAGGCTTTACTCGGGCTAAAGTTGACGGAATACTTTACGATTTTAATGAAATCCCCAAATTAAACAAAAACAACGAGCATGATATCGAAATCGTTGTAGACCGAATTGTCGTCAAACCCAATATTCAAAAACGATTAGCCGATTCTCTAGAAACGACATTAAATTTATCGGATGGATTAGTAAAAATTGAAAACATATCTGACAAAAATGATTTTTTATTGTCTTCAAAGTTCGCCTGCCCCGTCAGCGGTTTTTCTATATCAAATATAGAACCTCGTTTGTTTTCATTTAACAATCCTCAAGGTGCTTGCCCAGCTTGTGGAGGATTGGGGGTTAAACTTTACATTGACCCTGAATTAGTCATTCCTGACAAAACAAAATCATTAAGAAGGGGCGCTATTGCTCCATGGACTTCCGCTAACGGAGATTTATATCAATGGTACGAATATGCCCTTAATTGCATGATACATACGTTAAATATTGATATCAACCAATCTTGGCAAGATTTACCTCTTGCTATTCAACAAGCCGTTTTATACGGGGTTAAAGGAAACAAGCGATTCGAAGGTGTGATCCCCAACATGGAACGCCGTTATTTAGAAACGGATTCAGAATGGATGCGAGAAGAAATTACAAAATACCAAAACAATTCTCTATGTGAAATTTGCCATGGAGAACGACTTACTCCTGAAGCCTTATGCATTAAAATTAACGAAAAAAATATATCCGAAACAACCCATCAATCCATTACAAGTGCTCTTAAGTGGTTTAAAGAAATTCAATTATCCCAAAAAGATTCCCAAATTGCCGAACGTATTTTGAAAGAGATTGTTGAACGATTAACTTTTTTGAATAATGTTGGTTTAGGCTATTTAACTCTGGATCGTATCAGCGGAACACTTTCTGGTGGAGAAAGTCAACGTATTCGTTTAGCTTCGCAAATTGGTTCTGGATTGGCGGGGGTTTTGTATGTTTTAGATGAACCATCTATTGGGCTTCATCAACGGGATAATCAACAATTACTCGACACTTTAGGACATTTGAAGGAATTAGGGAATACCGTTATTGTTGTTGAACACGATGAAGAAGCTATACGCCTAGCCGATTACGTTATTGATATGGGGCCCAAGGCAGGATTAAAGGGGGGAGAAATCATCGCACAAGGAACGCCTAAAGAAATTATAGCAAACCCCAACAGTATCACAGGACAATACTTATCGGGAGCCAAGGAAGTTAAAGTGCCAACAAAACGGCGTAAAGGAAATGGGCAAAAAATTACTATTACCGGCGCTAAAATGAATAATTTAAAAAATATTAGTGTTGATTTTTCTTTGGGTACATTTACTTGCGTCACAGGCGTTTCTGGTGGAGGGAAATCATCACTTGTCATTGAAACGCTTTATAAAGGCATTGCAAAAATTTTGAATAAATCTCGGGAAAAGGCAGGATTACACGATTCTATTATCGGTGTTGGGTTAATTGACAAAATTATTGATATTAATCAAACGCCAATTGAACGAACACCTCGTTCTAATCCGGCAACATATACTGGTATGTTTGCGCCTATTCGCGATTGGTTCGCAGGGCTGCCCGAATCAAAATCTCGGGGATATAAGGCTGGACGTTTTTCGTTTAACGTCAAAGGCGGACGTTGCGAAGCTTGTCAAGGCGATGGCATTATTAAAATAGAAATGCATTTTTTGCCAGACGTATACGTTCAATGTGACCAATGCCATGGGAAACGCTATAATCAAGAAACTCAAGAAATTACATTTAAAGATAAATCGATCGCTGATATTCTAGAAATGACTGTCGATGAAGCCTGTGACTTTTTTGAAGCTATGCCCTCTATTCGTGATAAATGCGATTTGTTGCGCAAAGTTGGTTTAGGATATATTCAATTGGGTCAATCTGCTTCCACTTTATCTGGCGGAGAAGCCCAGCGCATCAAGCTGGCAAAAGAATTATCAAAACGCGCTACAGGGAAAACGTTGTATATTTTAGACGAACCAACAACAGGATTGCACTTCGCAGACATTCAAAAATTGTTGAATGTGTTGCAGGCTTTGGTTGACCAAGGCAATACTGTTGTTGTTATTGAACATAATTTAGATGTTATTAAAACGGCTGATTATATTATTGACTTAGGTCCAGAAGGAGGCGACAAAGGCGGAAACATAGTTGCTACGGGGACCCCCGAAGAAATTGCTTTATGCGAAAAAAGTTATACAGGGCAATATTTGAAAAAGGTATTGAAAAATGCCCACATTTGATATTGAAACATCTTTAGGAATACATGGTTTTATCGCAGGAGTTGACGAAGCGGGACGAGGACCTTGGGCTGGTCCTGTTGTAGCAGGCGCTGTTGTTTTCCCAAATTTAAAAATTGCATCTAAATTGGCTTGTCAAATTAATGATTCAAAAAAATTAAACCGTCAAAAAAGGGAAAGTTTGTTTGAAGCATTATTTCAAAGTGGCGCTTTAATCGGGGTAGGACAATCGTCGGTGAAAGAAATTGATTCTCTCAACATTTTACAAGCTACCTTTTTAGCAATGCATCGTGCCGTAGAACAAATAGAACTCCAAAACCCTGTTGCTTTTACTTTAATTGACGGCAACCGATTACCAAAACACAATTGGGAATGGCCATCCAAGCCCGTTATCAAAGGCGACTCTATTTGTCTTTCCATTTCTGCAGGATCTATTATTGCAAAAGTCTCTCGGGACAGAATTATGGCTCAACTAGCTATACAATACCCTTATTATGCATGGGAGAAAAATGCGGGGTATGGCGTCCCCACACATATCGAAGGGCTTATTAAATACGGGGTTTCGCCATATCATCGCCGTTCTTATGCCCCTATTGCAAAATTTCTTTCAAAGGAATCAATTTAATCACGCTCATGTACTTGATTATTCCTACCATCTAAAAAAGGATTGCCGGGCCAAACAACTTTTTTCTTTTGAGACAACTGGCACCCTCTTAAAGCCCTAGAAGAAGTTAGCACTTCTATAACCTCATTAAGGCTGTCACGCGGGGAAACAAGATTGGCAATAACATTATGGCTACAAATAAAATCATTTCCTTGACGTCCATATTCTTTATTAAGCTTCCCCTTTATTTTGTCTCGGCACGCAGAGGCATAATCCATCAAAGTTAATCCGCTTTGATTTGTGTAATTAATATTGTTTAAACAGGGTAAAAACTTTTTAAAGGTTGATAAATCAGAATTTTTAATTGATTTTTTTAAACAATTAAAAAAGTTATTATTGACTTTTAAACACAACGGTTCTTGCATTGTTTGTTTAAAATCTTTTCCCCCTTGAAAAGCTTGACGAATTTGGTTTAACTTTGCTATTTCAAATCCCAACTTATATGCATCTTTAGAACGTGTTGTTTCCCTTTTTCTTTGCGCCTCTGCTTCCTTCAATGTTTGGGTTTTTGTTGTTAAAGTTCTTTGGGCTTTTTTTTCAAAAATTCTTTGAGCTTTTGCTCTTTGTTCCCTCATTATTTTTGAAATAATATAGACAAATCTTTTTATTGTATTTGGGGAAAGAGTTTTGCTGTACATGGCAACTTTTTTTGTGTCGAATTCTCGAACATTCAACAATTCCAATTTCTTTTCTAAATCTTCGACCTCCGTCGCAGTTAGAGGAATAATAGTCTCTTCTTTTCGTTGCGGAATAGGACTGTCATTAGACAAATGTGGATACCGATAACATTTTCCATATCCATTAATATATTTTGAAATACCAATATCGTCCAACACTTTTTGAATCCTTAAAAAGGCTCCTTTTTTCTTGCCCAATTCAAATGCCAGCTTCGAATTTCTTTCATAAATAGCTTCCTTCAATTCTTTGTCATATTGAATTGAAAAGATCGCCATGTGATCCAACAACGTTTTGCAAGTATAAAGTTTATTCTTTATTTGTGGTGCATATGCCAAAAAAGCATTTGATTCAAAAAGGGAATAATTCCCTGCCTTAACGGCTTTCAATAAATTTTGAAAGGAAAAAACACATTGCGATTTTAATGGTACAACAACCTGTTTATCTAACATTTTTACCTCTATTTTCAATAAGTTACAAAATTTTACACAATTACGCGCCCATGCCCACAATCCTGCCGCATGGGATATTTCTTGTGACAAACTGTCGATATTTTTGGTGGCAGTTGAGGGCCTTGTTTCGCTCCGCTAGCTTCCAACATTTTTCTTATTATCGTTAATTGTCCGATAGTAAAACCTATCCTATAAAGAGCGTTTAAATCATTTTCTTTTTGTAACATATCGGCGAGTTTATTTTTCAAATTCTGATTTCTAAAATCAACATAATCCAATAACGTCCAGCCGTTGGCATCTCGATGATTAATATCTTTTACAGATGTTAATGCATATTCAAATGGATTTGAATTTCCACGTATGATATTTGCCTTTAACATTTGAAATATTCTATCTTGCGTACCACTTTTATTTAATTTTTTCATTTTAATTTCCTTTTTTATTCTTTTATATGTTGGCGTCATTTTTGTTTTTCAATAAAAACTTACTTATCCCCTCTGACAATTGCCTCTTTTAATTTCCATATAAAGTACAATTGTGGAACCCTTGAGTTTATAAGATATTGCACTTCGATTGACGTCATTGTATCCCTTAAAAGTTAGGGAGTATATCATATATATTACAAAAACGCAACTTTTTTGTCCATATTTTTAATATTCTCACACAAAATTAACAAAATAAAAAAAACGACTCGATCTGGATTTTATTAACAAAATAGTTACTTTTGACTTTTATAGTAAGTGCATTCGAACACAAAAAACTAAAAGGGGAACGTATGTCATCGATCAAAATGAATTCTATTTACCAAGGCGATTGCATTGAAATCATGGGCTCTATGCCAGAAAAATCCGTTGATGTTATTTTTGTCGATCCTCCATATAACATGCAATTAGGCGGCAATCTAATGCGCCCCGACAGTTCTATTGTCAACGGAGTGAACGATTCATGGGATCAGTTTTCCAATTTTGAAGCGTATGATAATTTTACAAAAAAATGGATGCAATCGGCCAGACGGCTATTAAAAGACAACGGAACCATGTGGGTAATTGGCTCTTATCACAATATTTTCCGTGTAGGGAATCAAATTCAAAACTTAGGATTTTGGATTTTGAACGATATTGTTTGGACAAAAGTTAATCCTATGCCCAATTTTAAAGGAACTCGCTTTACGAATGCGCATGAAACGCTTATCTGGTGTGCTAAAAGCAATAAATCAAAGTATACCTTTAATTATGACAGCATGAAAGCTTTTAATGATGATGTCCAAATGCGCTCGGATTGGCGCTTACCCATTTGTACTGGTCATGAACGATTAAAAGACAAAGATGGGAAAAAGATACATACGACTCAAAAACCCGAAAGCTTACTTTATCGAGTTATTATTTCTTCAACCAATGTTGGAGATGTTATTTTAGACCCCTTCTTTGGCACAGGGACAACGGGGGCTGTAGCAAAAAAATTAGGACGACAATTCGTTGGAATAGAACAAAATGAAACGTATATATTAGCGGCTAAAGAACGTTTAGATGCTATTGTCCCATCAAAAGACATGGCCTTGTTAGAGCCAAATTGTAAAAAAACCGAACCACGCATTCCTTTTGGTTCAGTAGTAGAACATGGGCTTTTATCTCCTGGAGAACATTTGTTTGACGCTAAACGTAAATTTATGGCCACAGTCAAAGCTGATGGCAGTCTTGTCACTTCAAGCACGCACGGATCTATCCACCAAGTCGGAGCGCAATTACAAGGCGTACCATCGTGCAATGGGTGGACATTTTGGCATTTTGAAGACCCAAGAAAAAGCGAATTACATTCTATCGATTGCCTACGTCAACAATTAAAAGAAACTTTATTTTCAACTTAAAATAGTTAATTTTTATTTTTTTGTACAAATCTTTTCGATATACGAGACAAAGAAATACTAGATATAAGTAGATTTAAGTTCTTTTAAGAATAACGTCTTAATTGGATTCCCCCCCCTTGTCGAAAGATTCTTTTTCTCGAATCGAGACATAAATTGAATCGAACAAATCAACAATATCTGGCTTTAATGTAAAATATTTTTTATGAAAGGACTCTAAATGATTGAGACACGTAAAATCTTAACTAAAAATTAAACCACAGATTAAAACAAGCCGTTTCTTGTTATAATCTTGATGCGATAACGTATGCTTTGATTTGAGGGCAAAAATTATCCTCCGTATCAAGATAGAGAAAAAACACCATTTTCGATATTACATTTCAGAGGTATCAAAAAGCAGCGGCGCTCCTGATAAAAGAATAGCTATAGAAATTTTAATTTGGCCTTTGGATGCGCAGAGGAATGCCTTATGACAAAAAGAAGTCTTTAGGGGAAAAGGATATTTTTTTGATTTGTTTAAACAAGCTATTTTTAAATAAAACCCAAAGATATTAGAAACCTTATATAAAAAAGATTTCATATACAAAAACTCATTAACAAAGAGAGGAAATCTTTACTAGATATCTCCATTCAACATCAACAATTCTTGGAACGTGCAAATAATGAATGGGAAAGGTTAGCTTTAGATTGCAGCTTTTTAAGAGAACAGTAATTCCAAACATAAAAATAAACACACCCCAACGAAAAAATTATCTATCGCTAAAACAATTGATGATAGAATGCGCATATATTGAATTAGGTTGACTTTTTGCCTTTTTTATGTTATCATGCCTTCCTTGATAAACGAAGAGGACATTCTATAATGTATAATGATAAAGTAACTCAAGATTTTGTCGCGCGTCTCTCTCTTTCGCCCAGGGAAACAAGCAACGAAGAAATTAAGATTGTCTTACAAGCTGTCCTCGACCTAAACAACCATCAAACCTTTGATACAATAGGAAGAACCTCCTTAATGCTTTTGGCAGGGGGAAAGCCTTCTGCTAAAAGCACCAAAACCAATCTTACTATTAGAAGGAAAACTTATGATTCTCTCTTCCCTTTAATCTATCCGAAAAAGGTTGTAACGAAAGAATCCTCCTATCAATCAAACAATAAAATTCTAACAAGATAAATAAGGATTTTTATGACGCACTGTAATAAAAGAAAATACAATGATGAAGTAACGTCTGCGTTCATCGCACTTTGTTCCAATCCGAATGCAAAAATCGATGGAAAAATCATTAAAAATGCCCTAAGAAATGGGTTCAATCCAAACAGTCAAGAATTTGATTGTCAAAAAAGAACACCTTTAATGCTTTTAATAGAAAAGCATGCCGAAGTTGTCGAGGTCTTTATAAAGGTTTGTAAAATCAAGGGACAGACTTTAGACACAACGAAATGTGATACCTTTGGATTTGACACAAAGGATTATGCAAAGGTCACGCGTTCCGTCTTAACAGATCAAGAAATAGGAAATAAAGTTTACGATACAATCTCAACTTTAATAAGTTCAGAATCCCAAATTGACCAAAAAATGCGACAACATTCATCAATTCCAGTGCAGAATATTGTATATAAACCACGCAACGGACTTAACCAACAACACAAGAGATCGTTGCAAAGATAGATCAAACTATTAACTCAATTTACCCACACGCTCCAATGGTGCGCGATTGCGGTGTTTTTATTTTTAAAAAGGACAAAACGTATGATCCCGGATCAAAGAACAAAAATACAAAAAACAACAGAGGAAATAACTACCCTTTATAATTTATCACAAGAAGATAGGCAAAAATTACAACGAATCAGAAAATCAGATGGGCAATTGCAAGTATTTTTAACAAATCTCATTATATGGAACGCTCTTGGGCACATCCAATACTTTTTAAGCAAATATCCAGAAGCAACTGATGTCGCACCTAAAAACCGCAGAACATGGGCTCAAGAAGCAAAAGAATATAGCAGAAACCCAGAAATCGTAGAGTTTTTAAACTCTCACATTCAACAACGAGAACAATTAAAAAGAAAGACTCGAACGTTCGAAAAACAAAAAGAATAGAAAACTATTCGTAACGCCTCTGCGATATCTTCTAAAGAAAAAATCAACCACCTTCATAAAAAGCACAACGGCTGATCAAACGAACAACCATCCATCGATGCCTGTCGAAATTTTGTTCCATAGTATGCATAATAAAACATAAATTTATTATAAAATCCTTTGTTGTAAATTTTGTTTGATTTTTTCTATTTTTTAAAGTACAGTGTGAATAGGATTTCGTTCTATTTAAAGGAGATACCTATGCAACAAAAAACTTTAAATGAAAAGAAAAATAAACTAAACCACTTGAAATGCCAAGTAGATTTATGGAGAGCGGTTCAGTTGAACAACCCTTATTTGTTAAAAATATCTTTAGACGGCAGGAAGCCCTATATTGATATTAATGAAAAAATGGGAAATGAAACCCTTTTGGATAGAGCCAAATCTTACAAAAAAAATCGAGTTATCCCTATTTTAGTTCGTTATGGCGCAATAACGAGTGACGAGATTCGTCGTATTCAACGACATAATAAAAATATTGACCTTCAAAAAGGCCAAACGGAAATAAGGTATAAAACATTAAATTAATGAAATGGTTATGAAAAGTTCAAGGAGCTCAACAAAAAAAATCGGTGCCAAAGAGATTGTACATTTCCTTCGAAAAAAAGAATCAAGAACAACTTTTAAATTAATGCCGAAAGCGCATCTAACAAATCGCGGGCCCCATTATCGGCCTACCAGCTCTCTCAAATATAGTTAAGGACAATTGATGGAACAACAAACTGATGATTTTAATGAAAAACAAACACGAAAAATGGCTAGATGGCTTTCTTTCAGAGGAAAGATTCCTCCCAATAAAATTTCCGAATGTATTCATTTAAAAGGAAACCCAAATGGACACATTAAAGATTTAAGCTTTTTAACAGTTGCTATTGTTTGGCATCCTGAAGTTTTCTATGAATTTATAAATGGTGGAGCCAACATCAACGAAGAAAATATTTTCGGGCGCACTCCTTTAGATAATGCAAACCAATGTTTTCTTACGTCGTTGAACACACCTGCTCGTGATACCTATAGAAAAATTATCGATGTTTTAAAGAAAAACGGCGCAAAAAGCAAAGTAGCAGAAAGACAGGTTTTGGCGATTCTTTCGGGAAAAGGAAGATGATAAATGCCATCCTCTTCCCACCTTCACACCCGCTTAAAAACAGCAAAAGGTCGTAAACCATCGTCCATTCGGTGGCTACAACGGCAATTAAATGACCCCTATGTAGAAGAAGCAAAAAAACAAGGGTACCGTGGGAGAGCTGCCTTTAAAATTATTGAATTAGACGACCAATTCCATTTTTTTAAACAAGGTGCATGTATTGTAGATTTGGGCTGTGCCCCCGGTGGCTGGACACAAGTGGCCGTTCAACGGACTCTTTCGACCAACGCAAGGCCAAATATCTTTGGTATTGACATTTTGCCCACAAAATCCATAGAAGGAGCGGTTCTTTTGCAGATGGACTTTACCGACAATAACGCCTCTAAAGCCTTAAAAGATTTAATGCCTGGCTCGGGGGCCGACGTTGTTATGAGTGATATGGCAGCCAACACCACAGGCATTACTTCTATTGATCACTTAAGAACTATGCATTTAATCGAAATAGCGTATGATTTTGCTTGCCAAGTTTTAAAACCTAAGGGATGGTTTATTGCTAAAATTTTTGCAGGGGGAACAGATTCTTCTTTGTTAAAAAACATGAAGCAAAATTTTGCTTTAGTTAAACATATCAAACCTTCAGCAAGTCGTAAACAATCTGTGGAATACTATGTAGTAGCAAAGGGTTTTAAATGCACCTTGAAGAAATAAAAAAAGCTACCTTATCTTTATTGACGGAAATTTTTCAAAGCCGTTGTCCTGCATCAGAAATTATTTCTTGTTATACTCGATCAAGACGCTATATCGGTTCAAAAGATCGCCATTTATTGACGGATATGGTATGGAAAGCCATTCGTTATCATGCGCACCTTGAATTTCAAACCCACAATTTCGAAGAACAACTTTGTTTATTGGATAATATTGAGAATTTACCCTCGATGCCCGATTGGGTCAAATGGGAATGTCCCGAATGGATCATTCCTCACATCCCCAATGCAGATAAAGAATTACCAGCCTTGATTTCTTCAGCTCCTATTGTTTTACGTGTTAATGGAGATAGGAATGCTGTTCAAAAAAAGTTGCATGACGAAGGAATTGAAACCGAATATACTTTACTTTCTCCGTTTGGGTTAGTTTTAAAAAAGCGCACAAATTTAGAGACTTCTGCGTGCTACAAACAAGGCTTGATAGAAATTCAAGACGAAGGTTCTCAATTGGTGGCAATCGAGGCAACCGTCAAACCAAATGAACATATTTTTGATATGTGTGCTGGCGCAGGAGGAAAAAGTTTAATTTTTTCTCAATTAATGCATAATAGAGGACATATCACCGCCTATGATATTTCATCCATAAGTTTATCCAAATTGCAAAAAAGGGCACAGCGTGCCCATGCTAGGAATATTTATATTACGCACACATTGCCATACACAATGTTTGACCTGGTCGTTGTAGATGCACCTTGCTCTGGAACAGGAACATGGCGTAGGTGCCCTGATGCTAAATGGAAAATCACTCCTGAACAATTAGCTTCGCTTGTAAAAAAACAATCTGAAATTTTGGACTTGGCTTGTACCTTGTCTAAAGAACGGCTTTGTTATATAACATGTTCTTTGACTTTGGATGAAAACGAAAATCAAGTAGATTATTTTCTTAATCGCCACAAAGAATGGACATGTATTAAACAAAAACGTTTTTCTCCTTATTTTAACAATACTGATGGTTTTTTCGTTGCTGTTTTAAAAAGAAAAGAATCTGTATAGCTCTATTTTTCGCTAACAGACAATAAAAAAAACTTGGCTTTTAAAACAAATCTTTGTAAGATGCTTCTATTGCATTTAATCAAGAAAGGAAAAAAATGGCAAAATTTAAAACGCTTGACGATTTAGAAAACGTCAAAGGGCAAACGGTTTTTGTTCGTGCAGATTTAAATGTCCCCGCCAAAGACGGCATCGTTACGGACACAACACGTATTGACCGTTTTGTGCCTACAATGGTGGAATTGGCAAATAAAGGAGCGAAAGTCATTGTAGCTTCGCATTTTGGTCGTCCAAAAGGGCAAAAAAATGCTGAATTTTCTTTAGCCTTTATCACCCCCGTAATGGAAAAAGCATCCGGAAAAAAGATAACCTTTGTTGATGATTGTGTGGGTGAAATTGCTCAAACCGCCATCAATCATATGAACGATGGGGACATTGTTTTATTAGAAAATTTACGTTTCTATACAGGAGAAGAAGAAAATAATGCCACGTTTGCCGAAGCTTTAGCAAGCGAGATAGATATTTACGTTGATGATGCTTTTTCAACAGCACATCGGGCACATGCATCAACGGCAGGGATGACAGCATTTGTCCCCATTAAAGTGGCTGGGCGTTTAATGCAGGAAGAATTAGAAACACTTGATAAAGCATTGGGTAATCCTGTACGCCCATCAGCTGCCTTGGTTGGCGGGTCAAAGGTTTCTACAAAGTTGGATTTGTTATCTAACCTTGTTAAAAAAGTGGATTACTTGTTAATTGGCGGAGGTATGGCGCACACATTTTTAGCGGCAACTGGAATCCCTATGGGGGCAGGTTCTTTGGTTGAACCGAGTATGATTGACACCGCTAAAAATATCATAGAAAATGCGGATAATTGCAAAATTGTTTTGCCCGTTGATATTGTTTGGGCGAATGCTTTTGGCGAAGGACAAACACCACATACGTCGGACATTCATCACCTCCCCGAAGGCAAAGTCTTGCTCGACATCGGCCAAGAATCAATAAAGAAGTTTATTCGCGTAATTAAAGAATGCAAAACATTGATTTGGAACGGGCCTGTGGGCGCTTTTGAAATTAAACCTTTTGATAAAGCAACTAATGAAATTGCAAAAGCTGTCGCCCAATTGACCATAGAAGGGAAATTAACGTCTGTAGCCGGCGGGGGAGATACTGTATCTGCTTTAAAAAAAGCCAAGGCTGACGCTCAATTGACTTATGTTTCGGCTGCCGGAGGTGCTTTCCTTGAGTGGATGGAAGGCAAAAATTTACCTGGCGTAAAAGTTTTGGAAAAATAATTATTCTTTTTTAAACTATATGGGCAACCACAAAAGTTTTGATTATACAAGTGAAATTCTTGGATGAGAGAGGAGCGGATTTCTTGCAAACCGCCTTTTCTCCAATTAAAACCAATGTAGGGAATGTTTGTTGAATGAAAAACTTTTTCTCCCACTGTATTGACTTGTTTCAAATCTTTGTATCTTGAAACGCCTAAAACAGACGTCACCGCATCAAACCCATTTTGACGAGCAAATTCATGAGCACGTTGTAACCGCATTTCAAAACAAACCCAACATCTTTTCCCTCGTTCTGGTTCGTTTTCTAATCCCTTTACACAAGTCCGCCACGCATCATGATCGTATTCCAATGAAATAAATGGCACGTTATACGATTCACACAAATGTTTATTTTCTTGACATCTTTTTTGATATTCTTCAACAGGAGCAATATTTGGATTGTAAAAAAGTACACTGAATTTTTGTCCTTGTTTTTTTAAAAAATCAATCACAGCACATGAACATGGGGCGCAACACGAAACAAGCAATAAATTTTTACAATTTATCCATTTTTTTTTCAATTTTTTGCACTCCTTGATTTCTTTTTTATACCACAAAATATCTCAACGTTCAACAAAACGATTAAAATAGATTGCATCAAAAAAAGTTTTTCTTTATCATAGTTGAGTACCCAGTTTTAAGAAAGGACTGAAAAATGGAATTTAAAGGAAGTAAAACAGAAAAAAATTTAATGACCGCTTTTGCAGGGGAATCCGAAGCAAGGAATAAATACACCTACTTCGCGAGCAAAGCAAAAAAAGAGGGGTATAATCAAATCGCTGATTTGTTCGAAACGACTGCGAACAACGAAAAAGAACATGCTAAATTATGGTTCAAAGCCCTGCAAAAAGGCGGCGAAATAGCTAATACTGAAAGCAATTTACAATCGGCAGCTGATGGCGAAAATTATGAATGGACAGATATGTATGCCACCTTTGCCAAAGAAGCGAGAGACGAAGGATTTATTGCATTAGCTAAACAGTTCGAACTTGTCGCAGAAATTGAAAAGCGGCATGAAGAACGTTACCGTAAATTACTTGCAAATATTCAAAAAGGTGAGGTGTTTAAAAAGGGAAGCTCCGTTATTTGGGAATGTGCGAATTGCGGGCATATCCATGTGGGAGAATCTGCGTTAGACGTTTGCCCAACATGCAAACATCCAAAGGCCTATTTCTTTATCCACACAGATAATTTTTAAAAAAAATCTTGATACGCGCCTGCTACAGCATTCAATCTTGCTAAAAAAGATTTGTCCTGTGCTGGGTGTTTTGTATTTTGAGGATATGGGTTTTTTAACAAATGCTCAATATCTTCATCCATACTGACTCTTTCTGGCATAAAGCGCCGATAAAAAGCATAAGCTGCCGCTACCAAATTTTGTGTATCATATCCGATAGTTTTTAAAGATTCTGCAACATCTGCGCAAGGGAAACCGACTCCTTTTGGAAATAAACCTATCCCCGCTTTGGCCAAAAAAGACCATGGGAAAGCTTTTCCTGGATCAGGTTTCCGTGTAGGGGCAACATCACTATGTCCCACAACGTTTTGAGGGGCAATTTGGTGCCGAACTATAATATCCCGCGCCAAAAACTTCAAGGATTCTATTTGCTCTGATGCATAGGGGGTTTGACCTAATGCCATGTGTTGCAATTCGACACCAACAGATGGAGAGTTTAAGCTACCAATCCCGCGCCAAGAACCTTTTCCCACATGAAAAGCCTCTTTATCTTCTGGAACAAGCCGAATTATTTGCCCTTTCAAATCAATAATATAATGCACGCTGATTTTATTGGTCATCAGGCACGCAATCATCTCGTCCAAAGGCAAAGCAAAACAATGAAAAACTAAAAATTGAACGGGCGATGACCTTTCTTTAAAATCGGGTAAAAAATGTTCTATTATTTCCATTGGCCTAACCTTTTTTTACTCTTGCATTTCATGAAGCGTTTCAACAGCATCATAATCCGTGCCCAAGGCACGCGTTTGAACGGCTAATTGTGCATAGTGCACTGAATCGCTTGCTATATCCGTCAAAACAGGAGTCGATGCAATAATCCTTTGTATTTTTTCAAAACGTTCCAACGCTTTATCTGTCAAAGGACGACAATTTGAAACAACATCTATCAATTCATTTGGTTTGGCAAAACAGTAACACACAGCATCACACCCCGCCTCCAATGAAGCTTTTGCCTTTTGTCCAGCAGGACCTTTCAACGCTTGCATGTCGATAGCGTCCGTAATTAATAAACCATCATACCCAAACAATCCACGAATAATTTCTTGAATGGCTTTTTTAGATTGCGTCACGGGTTTATCGTCTATTTCCGCAATTACAATATGTGCCGTCATCATCGCGGGTGCAATAGGTGCTAATTTTTGAAACGGATAAAAATCTTTTTCTAATTCTTTTAAACCTTGGGACAAAATCGGCAAATTCAAATGCGGATCAGTTGTCGCTCGCCCATGCCCAGGAGCATGTTTAATACAAGGACAAATCCCCTGTTCTTTATATGTTTCCAACAAAACTTGTCCTAAACTGGCTACCGTTTTTTCATTTTCTCCAAAACATCTGTTTTTCAACGCCATCGTTGTGCTTTCAAAAGCAACGTCTATTGATGGGGCATAAACCCAATTTAATCCCATTTGACGTAAATCATCAGAGATTAAAACCCCATGTAACCGCGTTATTTCTTTGGCTTGTATTTCTGGCAAACTAGCCAAAGACCACTGTGATACGTATGGTTTGAATTCTGGCGGGATAAAACGACAAACACGTCCACCTTCTTGGTCAACTGCAATTAAGACATCAGCCCGACCTATTACCTGTTTAATTTCAAAACAAAGGTCTGCCACTTGTTTTTTGTTTTGAACATTACGTGCAAATAAAGTCAATCCCATTGGGTTAGATTGCTCCAACATTTTTTTTTCAAAATCCGTTAATTTAAAGCCACTTATAGATAACATACATGATAAAACTGGCCGCATATTTTTCTTCTCTTTTTGAATAATTTTCTATTAAAAAGCTACCGCAAAAAATAAAAAATAGCAACATAAATAAATGTTTGCTTTTTATGTAAATTTAAGGTACCCTTTGTTTTAAAAGGAATAAACGATGGTGAATCTTCCAAATAATGAAGCTCGCAAACGTCGATTAACAAAAGATATTCTTTTATTATATCAAATTAAAGAATCTATTTTACAGGGAAAATCTGTTTCCCAATCTGATAAAAATAAACTTAATAAAGAAAATCTTGAACATTTAAAAAATAATTTTGTTTATCCAAAATATAAACTTAACGAAGCTTTAGCAGGGATAGAACTAATTAACGCAACACACCGACTTTTTGATGAGTGGAATAAACGTGTTTGTCTTACCCAAAAACACGTCAAGCGATTATTTAAAGACAAAAAACATTTTAATAAAATTATCAATATTATTCAAATGGCTTTGCAAGCCAAAAAGCGGCCAAATTCTAAAGCAGATGCATACTGTTTTGTCGAATCTACACTTTTAGAGGAAAAGCTTCGATTTTCAAAGGAAAATATTAACGAACTTGCCGACTTTATTCCAAATATTGATGAAAAATTATATGATAATGAATCTCGTTTCAATCCTTTCTTTATTTTAGAGCAAGAAAAGGCATATGTTTCACAAAATGAAAATTTGGAAAATAATAAAAGTTATAGAGACTTTGTCAAATTACGGGATGAATATGCCATCGAGACTTTTACAAAATTAGTAGCCCATTTTATCATTACAAAGTATGCAAAAAAATATTTTGACCCTATAAATAAAACTGAAGTTGGTCATTGCCTTTCTTCTATTTTAAAAGCCTTGGAACACATAAATGTCAATGGGCGTTTTGATACTTTATTAAAGAACAAGAGTATGCGCAATTTATCGACTCCTCAAAAATTCATTAATATTGTGAAAAAAATAGATCCTAAAAACGTTCGTTTCGTCAAACGTTATGTTTTAGAACAAAACATAACACCAGGTTCATTGCTAATCACGACACGTCGAAGATATACTCGTTTTGTTGCTCTTCATGCCATGATTTGTGTTGGACATGATAGTGAAGGAAAACATTTTTTTACGTCATTTAACGGGGAAAAGAAAAATTTTTACCCATCCGGAATATACGAAGATTGCTACATTATAAACTTACCCCGATTAATGGTACAAATGGAGCGTTCATTCATTCAAAAACAAAGTGAAAAAATACGTATACAAGCTAAAACAAAAGCAGCTTCTCGTTGTTGAAATCATTGACAAATATTTTTTTTAGGTATAAAAGGGATGCGTCTTGACATGGTCTCGTAGCTCAGCTGGATAGAGCAACAGCCTTCTAAGCTGTGGGTCGGGCGTTCGAATCGCCCCGAGATCACCAATATAAAAACTGCCTTTTTAGTAAAAAGGCAGTTTTTGTTTTTTCCTATTTCAAAACAGTTTTACTACTTGCAAATTCAATAAGGACAGTCTAACTTAATAATGAAAAAAGGGGTTTATATGCAAAAAGGTATTTTAACATTAGATTATAACAAAGAACAATGGCAAGGCATGATTTTATTGTCTCTTATTTTATCCGCACTCTCGGGGCTATTAGCTTGGATGTGGGGCACTTTTTTGAGTGTGTTGTTTTTTGTGATCGTCATATTATTTTGCGCCGAGAAAATTAATTTCTTTTATTCGCGCATTGCCAAAGGCATCCCCTATATTAAAATTACTGCAAAAGAAATACAAATTGACGGCGAACCCACATTTAAAAAGGCAGACGTAATTCGTGTTCAAAAATTGGGTTTTAGGATGATTGGTTTCCAATTAAAACCTATGAAGAACAAAATTTTTTCGCGACGTAGTCGTATAGATCAAATATTTTTTCATCGTCAATGTCCGTGCTTTGTGGCCGTTCAAATGTTAAACGAAAAAAGCAAAAAAGCCTTTGGTGATTTTTTAAAAAAAGAATATAAATTCAAATAACAATCGCCTTTTTATTGCATTATCTTTTAATGCATCTTTCAACCCTTAATACGCTTTGCCATTTTTTAAAATAGGGTCATTCAAAGTTGTGGCTTTATCTTTGAATCCCCTTATATGTGTCCTATCACAAAAGCCACCACACTATCTTCCGCATCCGCACAAAACGACAAACTTTTTATCGGGCATAGAACATCTTACCTTTTTTATAACATTAAAAATCCCCCCTTATCTATTTCGTATAATGATTTCTTTTTAAATAAGAGAATCTCCAAAAACTAAATAAGGATCATCTTTGCTCACTTGAATGCAAGTGTCTTATTGTTTTGCCTCGCTCACCTTCCTTTTTTATAAAAACAGGAGATGCATAATGATTTTCAATCCATGGTTGTTATTTCTTTCATTGTTTTATGCAAAATAAATGAAAAGCCTTGAAAAAAATATTAAAAAGCGTATAAAGAAAGTAGTTTTTTCAATATAAGGAGTTGGTCCTGTTATGCGTATGAGTTTTCTTGTTGGCCGCCGACACAAAGAAAAGCCGGCTGAAGCGTCTTTAATTAGTCATATTTATTTGCTTCGCGGAGGATATATTCGCCCCGTCGCGAATGGGATTTATTCTTTGCTTCCGCCTACCGTTCGTATTCAAGAGAAAATAGAATCGATTATTCGCACTGAAATGAATGCTATCGAAGGACAAGAGGTCAAAATGCCGGTCGTTCTTCCACGAGAATTATGGGACGAAACAAAACGTTATGACACAGTAGGTTCTGAATTACTTCGCCTTGAAGACAGAACTCATCATGGCATGTTGTTGGCGATGACACATGAAGAAGCCGCTGTCCATTTGGCGCGCACTGAAACTTCAAGTTATAAAGATTTTCCTTTCGTATTATACCAAATTCAAACAAAATTCAGAGATGAAGCGCGGTCTAGAGGCGGATTAATTCGTGTGCGTGAATTTACGATGAAAGATGCTTACTCTTTCCACACATTCCAGGCAGATTTAGACGCGTATTATGACCAATGCGCCGAAGCATATCACCGCATTTTCGCGCGCTGCGGAATTCCTGAAGTTCTCTCTATCCAATCAGACAACGGTATGATGGGTGGGAAGGAAGCTCACGAATACATGTTTGTAACAAGCGCAGGCGAAGACAAAATCGTCAGTTGTGATCATTGCCGTTATACTGCAAATCAAGAAGTAGCTTCTTCGTTAGTGGCGTCTGAACCCACGGGGGAAGCCTTGCCTTTACAGCGCGTTGAAACACCGAAAATTTCGTCAATTCCTGACTTAGTTCAGTTTTTTAATTTGCCTCCATTTTGTTTCGCAAAATCTGTGTTTTACAAAACATCTTCGGGTAAGCTAATTTGTTGTATTATTCGTGGCGATATTGATATTAACGAAATCAAATTGTCTAAAATATTAAAAGAAACTTTTGAGTTTGCATCCGATATAGAAATTCAATTAACAGGAGCTGTCCCCGGTTTTGCTGGAGCGGTGGGATTGGAAAATTGTTCTGTGCTTGTTGATAAATCGGCGGCAACTGCAACTAACCTTATTTGTGGTGCGAATAAAAAAGACGAACATTTCAAAAACTTCAATGTGTTTCGTGATATACCTTCTGCAAAAATTGTGGATATTGCCACGGTTAAAGAAGGTGATACTTGCCCCCATTGTGGCAAAGGGCACATCACAATGAAACGAGGAATCGAAGTCGGAAATATATTTAAGTTAGGTACATTTTACACAGAACGCATGCACATGACTTACACCAATGAAGAAGGTAATGAAAAAAATCCTATCATGGGTTGCTATGGCATTGGAATTGGTCGTTTAATCGGCTGTATTATTGAAGCAAGACATGACGATTTTGGACCTATTTGGCCGATGAGCGTCAGCCCATGGCAAGTCCACTTGAATGTTTTACAAGCAGATAAGGCAAACGCACTTCAAATTGCCAATAACACATATCAAGAAATGGAAAGAAATGGTATTGAAGTTTTGTTTGATGATCGCAATCTTTCCGCAGGGACACAGTTTGCCGAAGCCGATTTAATGGGAATTCCCTTGCGTTTGATTTTAAGCCCGAGGAACCTTGGAAAAGGGATGGTCGAATATAAAGTCCGCGGATCACAAGAACAAGGATTTATTCCTATTGTTGAAATAGTTTCTTTTTGTAAAAAATTTATTCAACAAGAAATGGAAAAATTGAACACACCTCTGTTATAAATCTTACATTAAAAATTCATGAGATTTTAAACGTTTGGTTACCGCGTCAAAGGTTTGTATTTAATACGATGAGGCCTATCTGAATCCGCACCTAAACGACGACGTTTGTCTGCTTCATATTCGGCATAATTACCTTCGAACCAAACAACTTGGCTGTCCCCTTCGAAAGCTAAAATGTGTGTTGCAAGTCGGTCTAAAAACCAACGATCGTGGGAAGTAATAACGGCGCACCCTGCAAAATCCATTAATGCTTCTTCCAGCGCCCGCAAAGTATCTACATCCAAATCATTTGTAGGTTCGTCCAACAATAAAACATTCGCACCACATTTTAACATTTTGGCTAAATGCACACGGTTACGTTCCCCCCCAGATAATTGCCCAACTTTTTTTTGTTGATCCGCACCTTTGAAATTAAATTGTGCAACATAGGAACGCGAGGCGATATCTCTTTTGCCTAACGTAATTATATCCTTACCGTCTGATATTTCTTGCCATACTGTTAAGTTGGGGTTCAACGCATCTCGGCTTTGATCGACATAGCCTAACTTAACCGTTTCTCCCAACCGAAAATTCCCATCATCAGGTTTTTCTTGCCCTGTAATAATACGTAACAAAGTCGTTTTCCCCGCTCCATTTGGACCAACAACACCAACTATACCGCCTGCTGGTAAATTAAAAGATAAATCATCAAATAATAATTTATCCATAAAGGCTTTTTTCAAATGTTCGGCTTGAATAACAACGTCACCTAATCTTTCCGCTACAGGGATTATAATTTTTGCTGCCGTCACCACACTGTTTCCAGCCTTTTTCAACAATTCATCATAAGCCACAATACGAGCTTTAGATTTAGCCTGTCTTGCTTTAGGGGATTGACGTATCCATTCTAATTCTTCTTTAATCGTGCGTTGACGTGCATTTTCTTCACGCTCTTCTTGAGCTAATCTCTTTTCCTTTTGCTCTAACCAAGATGAATAATTGCCTTCATAGGGAATACCTTCACCTCTATCCAATTCCAAAATCCAGCTCGTGACATTATCCAAAAAGTAACGGTCGTGCGTCACCATAACAACCGTTCCAACGTAATCTTTTAAAAATTGTTGCAACCAAGACACACTTTCGGCATCCAAATGATTCGTCGGCTCATCAAGCAACAATAATTCAGGTTTAGAAAGTAATAACCGACATAAAGCAACGCGCCTTTTTTCTCCTCCTGATAATTCATCCACATTCCAATCTCCTGGAGGGCATCGTAAAGCATCCATTGCAATTTCAACAGTTCTGTCCAATTCCCAACCATTACAAGCATCTATTTTTTCTTGAAGTTCAGCCTGCTTCATTAACAATGCATCCATATCAACATCAGGGTTTGCAAATTGCATATTAATGTCTTCAAATTGCTTTAATAAATTCCGGACATGACCAACACCGTCCATTACATTTTCTAAAACGTTTTTGGTTTTATCTAATTGAGGTTCTTGTGCTAAATAGCCTACACTCACACCATCTGCTGCCCAAGCTTCCCCACGATAATCGTTGTCTAATCCCGCCATAATCTTTAACAAAGTTGACTTTCCCGCGCCATTCACACCCAAAACACCAATTTTTGCCCCTGGTAAAAAAGAAAGCCAAATATGTTTTAAAACCTCTTTCCCTCCAGGCCAAGTTTTGCATAAATCTTTCATTACGTATGAATATTGGTAACTAGGCATATTAAAAGCTCCCTTTCCCTGTCATTTTTACCTTTAAAATATCAAACACTTGTTCAGGCGAGAAAAATTGTGGTGCCTTTTTAGTTAACCCCTCTCGTGTTAAGCGTATTGATTTTTGATATTCTTTTATCATAAACTCATAATATTTATTTTGATTTTCATGATCTTGAACAACCTCTACTGCAAGGCGTGTTATTTCATCTTTCCCTAACACGTCTAAAAAGAAAGGAGCATAACCTTCTTTAATAAGAAGTAAATTCATCATTAAATTCGCAGTGCGCTTATTCATATCAGGAAAAGGTTGTGTCAATACAATCCCCTTATAAGTAGAAAAAACTCGTTTTAAAAAGGGTTGTTTTTCGTCAAATTGATTATTAACAATTAGCCTCATTTGATGCGGGATTTGGCTCGCTTCAACAGGTAAATAGTCCCTTATTTTTTCGCCAGACTTTCTATATTCACCACTTACCGAAATACTTCTTTGTGAAACCAAAAGTCTTTCTACAATCGTCCCTTTCATCAAAAGTGCATTAATTTCTCGAATGGTACATTCGGCCACAAAATCGTTTGAAGCAATATTATCACGAATGTAGGCAACGCCATTTTTTAAATTGCGACTAGTAATTGTAATTTCATGTCGCAATTCTTCGCTTAAATCATTATTTTTTATATTCTCTTGACACGATTGTTGAAAAAAATCATCCAACAAAACAAAAACAGCCGCTTTTCCTTGTTCGGTCAACGAACTTTTAAATAATTCGCATTCTTTCTGTAACTTAGAAAACATACTTTACACTCCCGAACTGCCAAAACCTGTCGTCCCCCGGACAGTTGTTGACAACTCTTGCGTTTCAATAAGTTTAGGACGTATAATAGGACAAACAACCATTTGGCAAACTCTATCGCCAGGATTAATTATAAAATCTTTATCCCCTGAATTCAACAAAATCGTACGAATTTCTCCACGATAACCCCAATCAATCGTACCCGGAGTGTTTACAACCATAATACCATAATTAAACGCCAAACCCGAACGCGGGCGAATTTGAATTTCAAAAGAATCGCAATCCCCAATCAATTCACATTGAATACCATTAGGGACTAACACCCTTTGACCTGCCGGAATAACGACTTGTTCACAAATCGCAGCACGTAAATCAATACCAGAATCATTAGGTTTTGCATATTCTAACGTGCCCCATTTTTTGTTGTAATGAGATAGATATTTAATTTTTAATTGCATGCTAACCTCTGTTATCATTTTATAGCTGGAACATTGTACCTAAAAAAAAAGAAAAAGCAACTTCTTCTTTCAATGTTTACATAAAGAGTTTTGATGATAGCCTTGTAATCACTTTACGATAAATTCATCGCACTTAATTATTACGATGACAATTATGTTTTCAGAAAACTCTACTTTTTCATATTGATTTTTTTATCTTCACATATAAAAACATTTTCTTTCTTTTTTGACTTTTAAACAAAACCTACGTATATTTCAATCATGATTGATTTAAACGATGTTACTTTACGAATTGCCGGAAAAACGTTATTAGAAAATGCAAACGCACATTTGCCTAGCCGTAAAAAAGTTGGCTTCGTCGGATTTAACGGATGCGGGAAGTCAACACTTTTCAAAGCAATTCAAGATGAAATTTCTTTAGAATGCGGAACTATTTCTAAACCAAAAAATGACAAATTGGTTTTTATGACTCAAGAAATAAAGGATACTACCGTCCTTTTATTGCCTTTCATTTTATCGCAAGATAAGGAAAGAACTGAACTTTTAAAAAAACTGGAAACAGCTTCAAATATAGAACTACCTGGGATCTATGAACGTTTGTACGCCATTGGGGCCAGCAGTGCCGAAGCAAGGGCTTGTCATATATTAAAAGGGTTGGGATTTATTGAAAAAGAGTTCAATCGACCATTAAGTGAATTTTCTGGTGGATGGCAAATGCGTGTTGTTTTGGGAGCAACATTATTCCAACCTTCGGATATTTTATTATTGGATGAACCTACTAATCATTTAGATTTAGAAAGTGCACTTTGGTTAATGAGCTTTTTACAAAAATACAAAGGGACTTTGTTGTTGATTTCTCATGACCGCTCTTTTTTAAACCAACTGTGCAATATAATTGTCCATTTCGAAAGCAAAAAATTATTTACTTATAGTGGCAATTACGATTGCTATATTCGCACACGATCCGAACAAAAAAACTTACAACAAAAGATGCTTGAAAAACAAAAAGCTAAGCAGGCGCATTTAAAATCTTTCATCGACCGTTTCAGATACAAAGCAACAAAAGCAAAGCAAGCTCAAAGCCGGATCAAGCAATTGGAAAAAATATCTTTGGACCTTGTCGAATATGAAACTGCGTTTACGCATTTTGAATTCCCAGAACCATCCGATTTGAGTTCGCCTATTGTTCACATGGATACCGTATCAACAGGTTATGACGATAAAATCGTTTTAAAAAATTTGAACTTGAAAATCGATAAAGACGATAAAATTGCATTACTTGGCGCGAACGGAAACGGGAAATCCACTTTGGCAAAATTAATCAATGGATTATTACCAGTCAAAGAAGGGAAAATGAGCATTGCTCCGAAATTAAGAATCGGTTATTTTGCACAACACCAAACCGAGGTTTTGCCATTCGGGGAAACACCTGTTTCTTACATTGCTTCTTTAATGCCCTTAACAAACGAAACAAAAATCAGAACGCATTTGGCTCGTTTTGGACTTGGCGATCAAAAGGCATTAACCGTCATCAGCCAACTTTCTGGCGGAGAAAAAGCACGCTTGCTTTTTGCGGGGATTACATGTAACAACCCTCAATTATTGATTTTAGACGAACCTAGCAACCATTTAGATATTGAATCTCGAGAGGGGTTAATGGAGGCTTTAAATATTTACAAAGGTGCTGTATTATTAGTGACGCACGATTTACATTTGATTGAAACCGTGGCCGATAGATTGTGGGTTGTTAATCATCAAACATGCGTGCCTTTTGATGAGGATATTTCTGCATATCAAAAAAATATCTCGGACGAAAATAGAACTCCTTCGACTTTAAAAGTCGTTAACAAAAATTCTTCCACTCCGAAGGAAAAACGTCGACAACAAACTTTAAAATTTCAAACCTTAAAACCAATAAAAGATAAAATTGAAAAGCTGGAAACAGAAATGGAATATAATCAAACAAGACAAAAAGAAATTGAAAAAGCTTTCCTAAATACGCCAACACCAAAGCAAATAGTCGAATTGCAAAAAGAATTGTCTTTGTTAAAAAAACGTCAATCTGAAAAAGAAAATCAATGGATACTTTTAAACGAAAAATTGGAAATAGAATAATAAAATTTTGTACCCATACGCTTTATTTTTCACCACTACAACAAGCAAAACTTAAAGCGTTATCGTTTTTCTTATTGTAGATTCTTTTGAATAAAAATTTTATGGTAATTTTCTTTTCATTTGATGGTGTTGAACCAAAGCAATTATAAACAAAAGGGGTAACATCACTTCTAGTCCCTCTTCAATCCAGGCGAAAAAAAAGAACACTTCCGGAGAAAGGTGGTTGCCCGTTTTCTTTACAAAATGAGAAGGGAACCTATCCGCGAATTTACACACCACTAACGCCCCAAAAAAACACCATAATGTCCACGCAATCGGATTTAATTTGAAAAAGTTTTTCCAAATCCACGGCACGTACTTTATCAACAAATAGACAATTATCGACAAAACAACCAATAACAAAACAAGGGTAAAAATCTTTTCTTCCAATGGGTTTTCTGGGTTCGTAAAAAATCGAATCTTAATGGCGGTTGTATCTTTTGACGGAATCCAATGTTGGATGCCCGCCTCTCGCAAAAGCGCACAAAGCCATAAAAAGAAGAACATCACATAATTACGTCGTAAAGTGGGGGTATCAAAATCACGATACAATACCAACATAACAAGCAATGCAAAGCCGTAACTTATATATGTTAAAAAGTCGCAAAATTGCCAATCTTCAAAAAAATGAGTATATCCTTTTACAAAAGAAAAAAATGCAATACCTCCCAAGCATAGCATAAAAAATACCATAACAATTGGGGAGAAGAAAGAGCTTAAAATATATTTTTTCATTTTCCCAGATTTCATAACTCGTTATATTATGTAGCATTTTTTTGCTATCTTGCCAAGGGAAAAAGAAACTTATTAAAGATTCTTTTTCCCTTAAACCCAATTAACTAAAAAGAATATTGATATTGAATACCAATTAAACTAGATTGCAAATGTTTGTATTTAACTTTTGTCGCCGTTGAATCACTTGTTTCCAAAGCTGTTGCTGTCCTTCCAAACATGTGCGCATATGCAAAATCCAATTGCCAATTATCTTGCATGTAGGAAAATCCTGCGCTGATCCACCAACGATCATTATCTGGAATGCGAACTGTCCGCGATATATTGTTGTGAGCAGGACTTTCATCCCAACCCGTACCACAACGCAACGTCCAATTTTCGTTTTTATAATAATCCAACCCTGCTGTCAACGTCCAGGTGTTATCATAATTATAATTTGACCGTTTCCCCGATTTTAAAGTAGGCACTGCTTGAAAAAGACGACTTTCAGAACTCATTACAAATTCCGGGAAAGATTGGCTCCAATGCGTCCATCTAGCCGTTCCAGAAAAGCCATACCTATCATATTTTTGGTACGCTGATAAAGTGACTGTTTCTGGTAAAGCTGGCGATGCACGACCTGTCGCTGTTTGATTAAAGAGGTCAACCAAAGAAGGATTCGACGTTAAAACCGAACCATCATTCCCTTTGATTTCATGATCTCCCTTGACTTGTTGTGTCGAACGAAGCCGATAAGATAATCCTATCCTTGTATCTTTGGCTGGTCTATAAATAACGCCAAACGCCGCCGTTTTTGTCCAACCATCTAACTCAAAATCGCTATATCCGCCCCCCAAAGCGGACAACAAAGTGTTTGTCATATGCCCGTAAATGTAACGTGCGATTAAGCTTACACCTATAGACCATTGATCATTGACTTGATATGAAATAGCCGGAGCAATATCAATAATATCCAATTTTGATAAAATAGCCGTGTCGTGGCCAAACCAATCTGCATTATATTGCGTTTTCAAACCAAACGGCGCATAAACGCCAAGACCGACTGTCCAATTATTATTTAATTTATATTGCGCAAAAATATTAGGAATCGGCGCCCAAAAATTCATTTTTTCTTCATTGTTATTACCAATCTCATGGACCTCTGCCCTAATATTTACCATTGTCAGTCCTAATTGTGCACCAGATCCTTTTAATCCCATTCCGGCAGGGTTGAATACAATTGCTGAAAAATCATCTCCGACAACACCTGCGCCTGCATAAGCACGACCAAGTCCCGTCACAGAGTAATCATTTAATTGATAACTCCCAGCTATCGCGGGCAAAGAACAGCATGTTGCTAAAAGCACAACCAAACATTTTTTAATCATATAAAACTCCTTTTTAAAAAATAACACCTCATTTTATGTAATCGAAAAAAGATTGCAACCATTTTGTCACAAAAGCGTCATACAAAATGACAATTCCTTCAATATGAACACTTAACAAAATAGATAAAAGTCCTAGCTTCTATATTAAATCTTTTTTTATAGAGGATATATAGCGGGAAAACAATCTTTGAGCATCGTCTTCTTTATTAAATTAAAAGTATCGAATTTTGAATAGCTGTAGATACTAGATAACCTCATCAATCAATAGATGTTGTTTATTTACCTCAAGATGGCTCACAAGCTTTATTTTTTGCAAAAAGAAATGCCGTCTATTGGATAAATGCTTTTCAAAAACAATACATTTTTGTCCAGGGTTTTCATCCTTTAACCAAAGGGCTTTGAATAATTTTTCAGCACAAATATACGAAACCGATTTTAACAAATTCAGATAAAAAGGCTTTAGCCCTAAAAAAGTAATTATATTGTTGCGTTATAAAATCCTCAATAAGATTTTCGCTCGCACTTTATGTAGGTGCATCTGTTAAGATAATTTTTATTTTTTAACTAAATATTCATAAAATTCACACTATCCTTAGCGGAGGCAGTAGCTTTTCAAATAAGAAAGGATGAGAAATGACTGGCAATGATGTAAAACCATTTGGGATGCCTGAAGAAAATAAAAATGAACAGACGGCATCTCCTGAAGTAGAAAAATCTGAAGAAAAAAAGGGTTTCAAAAAAGAGCTGAATAAAAAAATTTTTAGTCAGTTAAGAAAAAAATGGGCCGTTTGGGTTGCTGCAGTTGGGGTCGCTGTGGGTGGTATAGCTCTTTTGAATAAAGATAAGGGAGATGAAAATACAAACACCCCAAAAGAATCTATGACGGGGAAAAGTTTTGAAATGAACGGAGCTGAAGGCAATTTAGATGCACTTGTGGGCAATACAACCACAAACTCAACAACCATCATACCAGAAGTTGTTCAACCGGAAACAATGGCAACCAATGCCACAACCATCACACCAGAGGTCATTCACCCAGAAACCATTACAAACAACGTAATAACTGTTATGCCAGATATTGCTCAATCGATGGAGAATGTAGCGCCGGAAGTGAATGCCAATATGCCCGACTTTGATCAAAGAGATCTTAAGGACCAGCAGATTGAACGTCCATCACCTCGAGAGCGTTATTTATCACAGAGAATTGAAGGTCCGTCGCTTCGAGAGCGTTATTTGTCACAGCGAATTGAACGTCCATCACCTCGAGAGCGTTATTCATCGCTTAAAGATCTACGGATTGAGCAGGCTAATAATCCTCAAGTAAATGGGATACTAGTCCCTATACAGGAAGAAACAAAAGAAAAATATAACGAAAGATTAGAACGACACAATACATTTTTAAATGGAGCAAATAGAAATCCTGTCCGATCCTATTTTGAATTGACACCGCAAGAACAAACGGATTTTAACACTACCCTTCGTCAATTAGTTCAATCACCTAGAACAAGGTAAATGAAAGGAGTTTTTATTATGAATGATAAAAAAACAAATAAAGTGCCTCAAAAAGCATCTCGATTAAAAGGAGCTTTAGCTGCCGCTTTGATTACCGCAAGTAGTTTCCTTCCACAAGGAAATGCTGAAGCTAGTGATGCGGACACAAAGCCTTTGCCTCCAGATAATACCACACAAACTACGCAAAACAGCCCCTCAGATCAAGGTGAGGTCCTTCCCCAAAACCCAGGGGAGTCGGAAAAAGATTACAATAAGCGATTAGAAAAAGAAAACAAGCAACGTAAAAAATTGGGGCTAAATCTTCATATTTCAGCTTTCATCAATTTGAATTGTCACCCTCGTATGCCTCGTCCACGAATCGTCCGAGCCGTTCCAGCACCGCGCCCACGAATCCTCCACACTGTTCCAACACCACATGCTATTCCCATGGTTGGAGCACAAGTTGTCGTTCAAGGAAAAGACACTACTGTTGCTGTAGGGGCTACTTTTATTAACAAAACCAGAAAAGGAAGGCGATAGTCTTCCCCTCTTCAAAAAAAGAGCTCTTGTCATCAAGGATTTTTTCCCTTGCTTTTTCTTAAAAAAAAAGCACTATACTTACTTATCAAGTTTGAAAGGATAAATTATGGGAGAAAAAGCAATTCATGGTGAAGAATATGAAGTATTAAAACAAAAATCAACACCAAAAAAAGTTGCACGTATTTTCATTTTTATTTGGATGATTTTCGTGATGACACCTGTTCTTTCTTTTTTAATCACGCAAAATGTTAAAATTAAAGAATACCTAATCGTTCGAAGCATTTATGAGCTGCATCATTCCTTAATGCAACAATATCAGGACTTTTCAAGTGAAATTATTAATAAAATAGATATTTCAAAGTATGTTGAAAAAATTGAAGTTCCTGATATTAAATTAGATGCCGTTTCTAAAACAACAACTAAAGTTCAACAAACAACACAAGTCCTTGCTCAATTAGGCATAAAACAGGCAGATTATATCGAACAAAAGACAAATCAGCTACAAAAACAAATAGACTTGGTTAACCAACAAATTCAACAGAAAACCGCTACTATTCAAAAAACTTTACAATTAGACATTCAGACAGCTTTAAAAAAAGAAGTTTCTGAATTCGCAGATTTGCAAATCAAAAAACAGATACGTTTAACCGATTCGGCTTATGATAATTTAATACACAACCGCTTTGGATTTATAAATAATAAAGATGTAACGCATTCTATATATCAAGAACTTGAAAAAAACAGTTTTAGCACAATGGGCAAAATAATTTCCATCACTAATATAGCTTTTCTTTGGATTTCTTTAGGGGTAATTTTGGTTGCTTTTACTTTGTTACTTCTTCCTATTATTGCTAGTTGGTGGTTGGCCAAAAAATTATCGAGCAATTTCACCCAATGCCCTTATTGCAGAAAAGTGTTTTTATCTACACAAGGCAAGTTTAATTTCATCAAATTATTAAAGGGTTAATCCTCTAGCCAAATACTGCTGAATTGACGCTCTGTGTTCAAAGGATCTCGGCGATAGCTATTGTATTTAACATTAGGATAGGTATCTATATCGATAATGTCAATATTTTTAATCCCCGCCAAGGTTAATCGATAGGCTGCATAAGCGGGCAAATTAAAATGTTCGGCATCTAGATATTTTTTAAAAAAAGGACTTTCATCCATGGAAAAAAGTGTTTTCATATATTCAGTAATGGGATAACTTTCTTCGTGGATACAGGGGCCTATAGCTACCACTATGTTTTCTATCTTTGCACCCAGACGCACCATAGCTAACAATGTTTGATCTGTCACCCCTTTTAAACACCCTTTCCAACCTGCATGCGCAGCACCAACAACTTTATTTTGGACATCTGCGAATAAAACTGGGGCGCAATCCGCGGTCCTCAAAGTCAATGGGATACCCTTTTGTTTTGTCACTAAAGCATCTGCCGACGGAAATTGTTGTTGAAGGGGATTCATCACTTCAACAACCCTAAATGAATGTATTTGCGTTAACATTAATGGGTTTTTTAATTGTGATGAATCTATTGCGTCAAAAAATCCGTGACCGATGCCTTTTTGATCCAAAATGAAACTTTTTTCCATGACGTTTTTTCCTTTTTTTCTTATGTTTTTTCCGATGTAAGATTTGTGGGATATGCGGATGAATGATAGATTGCGTTGCCGACACCAATTTTTGTCGCCAATAATGCCTTTTTTCTTGGGCATGGCCCCTTTTTTCTTGCCACTTTGTGATAAATTTTAAACTCCATCGATAACTAAGCCACCCCAAAATAACTGCCCATGGTAAGCATCCTAATGCCATCGCCAACCCCCAATCTTGCAATAACATTTTAAAAAAAAGAGATATCGATTCCCATGCCGAATAATCTCCCATAAAGGTTTCTTGCGTAATGGCTTTTACTTTATTCCATCCTGTGATATTTGTCCAGTCCCCCATCATGATTTTACCCGTTACGTAAAAAACATAATAAAAAGGAATCATTGTAAAAACATTCGTTACCCATGTAAAGGCAATCGCTATCGGCAACGAAAAATGCCATTTAAAACATTTTTTAGCAACAATCCACGTCAAAAAAACTGTCGTCATTTGAATACCCACTAAAGGGGTAAATGCCCACATCATGCCGACTAAAACTCCGCGAGCTAACACCACCGGATCTTGTACACTTCGTTTCAAAGGGACAACTAACCGAAACCGAACAGGGCGAATTATCCTTACAAATAAAGAAATGTCTTTTTCTTTTTTCATGACTTATCCTTTCGTTCTAAAACTTGACGAAAACGTGTCCGTGGAGATGAACGATATACAAGCCATATGCCAAATAAAAGCATAGGAACACACAACCATTGTCCCATTGTTAAATGAGCCGTTAAAAAACCTAAATGTGCGTCTGGTTGACGGAAAAATTCTAAACCAAAACGCATAACGCTATACAAAACAAAAAAAAGACCGCATGTGAGCCCGTATCTATCTCTATATTTTTTTACTCCCCACCAAAGGATGTTTAAAATAACAAATAATAATAGACCTTCGCAAAGAGCTTCGTATAATTGACTGGGATGGCGCGGAATATCTCCACCTAGTGGGAAAATAATTGCCCATGGGACAACATGTGTTGGCCGACCAAACAATTCTCCGTTAGAAAAATTAGCAAGACGTCCTAAAAACAAACCTATAGGCGCGACAACGGATAACATATCTCCTACCATGAACATATTGATACCTTTTTTTTTCGCAAAAAGATAGGTCATAACAATCATACCAACCAATCCACCATGGAATGACATGCCCCCTTCCCACAAATATAAAATATGCCACGGATATTCCCAATAATACATTGCTTGGTAAAACAAAACATATCCCAAGCGACCACCCAATATAATACCTCCAATGGACCAAACCAAAAAATCATCTATTTTCAATACCGTAAATTCCGAATGCATCTTTTGTGACATAAAACGGAGTAATCCCCAAGCTCCTAATAACCCAAAGATATACGCTAACGAATACCAACGAATAGCAAAAAAACCTATTTGAAAAGCCACAGGGTCTATATCGGGGAAAATGATTCCTTCATACATACTTTTTCCTTTCTTTTTACATTATATTGTGAAACAAAAATACTCGCAAGAATTTTATCTTTGAAAACTGACTTGATTTTTTCATTTCAAACGTATAGCTTAGAAGAATAATAGGAGGTAGCTATGACAAAAAAAACATCTGTGATAGGCGTGGGTATTTGGGGAACCGCTTTAGCCATCACAGCACAAAGAGCGGGCAACGAAGTGCTTTGTTGGGCTCGAGAAGACGAAGTCGTGCAATCTATTAACAACCAACATGTTAATCATTTGTTTTTACCAGACATTCCCTTACCAGAGCACATCCAAGCAACTTCAGACATTCAAAAAGCGATTGAATTTTCTGATATTTTGTTGTTGGTTGTTTCGTCGCAACATACGCGTTCAATTTTAGAAACTATAAAACCTTTTATAGGGAACAATAAAACTATTGTGCTTTGTGCCAAGGGTATCGAAATTAAAACTGGTTGCATTTTAAGTGAAGTTCTTCAACAAGTCATGCCTGGCCAAATTTGCGCTGTATTGTCCGGAGGTGGTTTTGCTTATGAAGTCGCTTTAAAAAAGCCAACCGCCGTTACCATAGCTTGCCCTGAAAAGGGATGCACACAAAAATTGGTTGAAACAATGGGAAGTCAATATTTTCGACCTTATTCTTCCAACGATATTATATCTCCGCAAATTGGCGGTAGTGTGAAAAATGTCATTGCTATTGCATCAGGGTGCGTTGAAGGTCTGAACTTAGGCGATAATGCTCGCGCAGCATTAATTACTCGCGGGTTAAGCGAAATGACACGACTTGCCAAAGCTTTGGGTGGGCATATGCACACCATGATGGGTATGTGTGGGTTAGGCGATTTAATTTTAACAGCGAATTGCACACAGAGTCGTAATTTTTCTTTCGGATTTGAACTTGGGCAAAAAGGTAATGCTCAAGAAATATTGCAAAATAATACACGAACGATAGAAGGTATTTATACCGCGCCTGCCGTATTGAAAAGAGCTCATGAATTAAATGTAGAAATGCCTATTTGTGAAATGGTAAATGCCGTATTGAATGGAAAGCCTTTGGAAAGGGCAATAGATGAATTATTGTCTCGCCCTTTTAAAAACGAAGACATTTAATCCAATTACACCAATTACATCAAAAAAGCCCCTTTACTAGGGGCTTTTTTATTAGGCTTTTTCCGTTTAAGCTTGCGTCATTTCTGGATTTTCTTTAGAAACTTTTTCCAAATCTTCTCCCGTTTCTTGGTTAACGCGTTTCATAGAAAGTTTAACTTTGCCACGATTGTCGATGCCTAAACATTTAACTTTGACTATATCACCTTCCTTAACAACATCCGTCACTTTTTCTATGCGCTTTGATGCCATTTCGGATATATGAACTAATCCATCTCGTGTGCCCATGAAATTAACAAAAGAACCAAAGTCCATAATTTTAACAACTTTACCTGTATAAATCATGCCGATTTCGGGTTCGCTAACGATGCCTTTAATCCAATTCAACGCTGCTTCGCCGGCTGTTGCGTCTACCGCAGCAATACTTACGATTCCCTCTTCATCAATATCAACTTTCGCGCCTGTTTTTTCAACAATTTCACGAATGACTTTCCCTCCTGTTCCTATTACTTCACGAATTTTATCTTTGTCAATTTTGATTGTTGTAATACGAGGTGCATTTTCAGAAATTGTATCCCGTGGGGCTGTTAAAGCTTCAGCCATTTTACCTAAAATATGAAGACGCCCTTCATGTGCTTGCGCCAATGCAATGTGCATGATTTCCTTTGTGATAGATGTAATCTTAATGTCCATTTGTAAAGCAGTTACACCATCTTTTGTACCAGCAACTTTAAAATCCATGTCCCCTAAATGATCTTCATCTCCCATAATATCAGTTAAAACTGTAAAGTCTTGACCTTCTTTAATCAAGCCCATTGCAATTCCGGCAACAGGCTTTTTCATAGGAACTCCTGCGTCCATCAAAGCAAGACATGAACCGCAAACTGTTGCCATAGAAGACGAACCATTCGATTCCATAATTTCAGATACAACACGCAACGTATAAGGGAATTCGTCATGTGTTGGTAACATAGGATGAATCGCCCGCCATGCCAACTTGCCGTGTCCAATTTCACGCCGACCAGGAGATCCTACTCGACCAACTTCGCCTACAGAAAATGGAGGAAAATTATAATGCAACATAAACGTTTGTTTCCATTCTCCCATTAAATCATCAATTATTTGCTCATCTTCGCCCGTACCTAAAGTCGCGACTACTAACGCTTGGGTTTCTCCACGTGTAAACAAAGCAGAACCATGTACCTTAGGCAAAATTTGAACCTGCGCTTCAATTGGACGGACAGTTTTTGTATCACGGCCGTCAATTCGAATGCCTGTCTTTAAAACTTCTTGACGCACAATTTGTGATTCCAGTTCGTGAAAAATCGGTTCAACTAAAGGCACTAATTCAGCATTTTCCGAAAATAAAGTCTTCGCATTTTCTTTCGCTGCCTTAACCGCATTTTGACGCTCTAACTTTTCGTGAATTTTATAAGCTTGCAATAACTGTGTACTGATTTTATTTTGTAATGTCGTCAAAACCGTTTTATAGATATCTGGAATTGAAGGTATTTCCCATGCATCTTTCGCACATTCTTCTGCCAAAGCAATAATCGTTTGAATTATAGGTTGAAATTCTTTGTACCCAAATTCAACGGCACCTAACATAATGTCTTCTGGCAACTCTTTAGCTTCAGATTCGACCATTAAAACTCCTTCGGCCGTCCCTGCCACTACTAAATCCAAAGCAGATTCTTTAAGCTCTGCAAATGTAGGGTTCAATACGTATTCACCATTAATATAACCAACCCTAGCTCCTGCGATTGGGCCTAAAAAAGGAAGCCCCGATATGGTTAACGCAACCGATGCTGCAATTAATGCGACAATATCTGGATTGTTTTGCAAATCATGGCTCAGCAATGTACAAGTCACTTGCGTTTCATTATGAAAACCTTTAACAAATAATGGACGAATAGGACGATCAATTAATCGAGAAATCAACACTTCACTTTCCGATGGTTTTCCTTCGCGTTTAAAAAAACCGCCTGGGATTTTCCCTGCCGCATACGCTTTTTCAATATAATTCACCGTTAAGGGAATGAAATCTTCATACGTTGTCGGAGCTTCATGTGAGGCACAAACAGCAGCGTGTACTATTGTTTGACCGTAAGTAACGATGGCGGAACCATCCGCTTGTCTTCCAATTTTTCCGGTTTCAATGATAAGCTTTTTCCCCGCCCATATTAATTCTTTTTTAAATTCTTTAAACATAGACATTTTTATTTTTACCTTTCTATCTACAACATACTTTCGCACTTTTTTATTCGGTGACAAGAAAGGGGCATGACCTCCACGCCCCTCACTTTATTTAAAACTATTTACGTAACCCTAATTTTTTAATAAGATCCGCATAATGTTTTTCACTTTTAGACTTTACATAATCTAATAAACGCCGTCTTTGGCCTACCATCAATAACAATCCGCGTTTAGAAATAAAATCTTTGGCATGCGTTTTCATGTGCTCTGTCAAATTTTTAATGCGTTCACTTAACACAGCAATTTGAACATCAGAAGAACCTGTATCTCTTTCATTAATTGCAAATTGTTTAACTAATTCTTGTTTTTTTTCTTTTTTAATCGACATCGTTTTCTCCTTTTATCTTTTTAAACACTTTTATGGGACGAACTATTCCGTCTTTTACCTTCACAAAAGCTACAAGCTTGCCTTTTTCCGTCGCTTTCATCAAGCGAATATCTGCAAGATCGCGCCTTGCCAAAAAACGCCCGTAGCTTAAATCCAAAGCTTCCCTTTTCGTTAATGCCAGTTCCAAGATGTCGGTCAGGACGGTTTCAACGGGGATAAATTCCATTTTGGACGGATTATTGTATACAAATTTTTCCAACTTGTCTAGTGTTATTGATTCTTTTATCGTAAAAACACCGCATGCGATGCGACGCAAAAATGTAATGTGCCCACATGCCCCCAATTTTTCGGCAATATCACGTCCTAAAGAACGCACGTATGTCCCCTTACCACAAACAACTTGAAATAAAAATTCATCCACGTCGGTTTGTTCTGTTAATTGTAAATCTTTGATAAAAACAGGGCGAGGGGCGAGCGTCACATTTTCACCCCTTCGTGCCAAAATATATGCCCTTTGTCCTCCTACTTTCAAAGCGCTAAAAATTGGAGGCGTTTGCAAAATATTTCCAGTTAGTTGTGGCAAAATACGCACTATGTCTTGCGCCTTAGGAATAAGCGTAGATTGTTGAGTAATTTCCCCCTGGACATCATCTGTTGACGTTGATATCCCAAACTTGATTTTAAAAGAATATATTTTTAACCCATCCATAACAAAAGGGACTGTTCGAGTCGCTTCCCCAAAAGCTATGGGCAAAACTCCCGTCGCCAAAGGATCAAGTGTCCCTCCGTGCCCTATTTTCATGGGGTGGAACAAATGTTTTAATTTTCCAACGACTTGTGTTGAACCTATATCATAGGACTTATCGATAACTAACCATCCATTAATATTTTGTTTGACTGGTTTTTGTTGCATTTAAAAATCTTCCATCAATTTTTCAGGTGTTACTCCTTTGTCATAAAGTCTAACGTCATTTTACAACTTTTAGGAAGTTTATTTTTCAAACATTTGTCCACAACAGTTTCTATCTTTTCGAATTTTCTTTATTAATAATCGCATTCAACATGCGCCTTGATTTTTGGATAAAATCTGAAAATTCTTATCTGATTTTTAACTCAAAAATATTTTCTATTTGAAAGAAATTCCATCCCTTTTTAATGTAATTGCATACATTTTTAATGTACCAATGTGTATATTTGTCTTTGTGGCTTGATATCATCGTTGTGCCCAGTAATGCTTCTTCTTTTAGCCTGTACTTGGCATCCTCGATTCAAAAGCCAAACCGCAGAAGATGTAAAATCTTTCCCATGAACGCTATCGTTTTTAAATAAAGCATCCAACGCACTTTGAAGCGATCGGCGTTGACGAATTAAATCCAACAAACCTCCTATGCTTTTGGGCGATTTTTCGGACCAAATAAACCCTTCGGACTGTTTCGATAAAAAGCAACCAGGATTTTGTGCATCCTGCAATAAATCATATTGTCCCTTGTAACTTTTGAAAATTGGAGAAAATACAAGATCCTTATTCGCCTCGATTAAAACACATATTGCTAATATATTCGCGACGTCCTTCTCTGTTAGTTTTTCTATCATTTTTCTTTTCTTTTATTCAAGAATTTTTTTAAAAAAACACGTTGCTGATATTCAGAAACCCCTTTGTTAATCAACGATGGCAAAGCAAAAAATGAACTATAATAAAACTGTTCCAATGTATGACTTAATAATTTTTCTTTTAACACAAAATCGAAAATTATCCTTTCAAATTCAAAAAGCATTACACGCTTGTCCATAAGCGAACGACGCTTGCTATCAACTAAATAATCCAAACTTTCTTTATTTAAATGAATGTCTGCTGTCCCAAAACATTTATCTTCGTCTTTTTGAGACCCCATCTTTTTCACCCACTTTATGAGGTACAGGTTTTTTTCAATACAAGCGCAAATATTCTTAATTCTGTTTTTTTCCTCTTCGCCTAATTGCCATTTTTGTTTATTATCCATAGACATTGGACTACATCTCCTATGTATTATTGTTAGATTTTTATTCATTTGTTATTTATTTAAATCGGCCTTAACTTTTGGATCATTCAACAATGCTTTAATTTTTGCCGATTGTTCAAAACTTTCGTCTTTAAAAAAACGGATATCTGGTGTTATGCGTAGCCGCAATTGAGCCCCCAATTTTTTACGAAAAAATCCTTTGTGCTCATTCAACAAATCGACCGCCTTGTTCACGTCTTCAATTCCCAATGTTTGAATAAAAACCGTTGCCAAAGAAAAGTCATTATTGATTTGAACTTCAGTTACCATCACATAAGCTATTTTTAATCTAGTGTCTAAAAATTCTTCTCGCAAGAGTGTTTGAGCGATAATATGCTTAATTTCTTCACCGACACGCAATTGACGTTGAGAAACGACCTTCGTTATTTTTTTACGCATGCTTTTACGCCTTTATGTCCAAAGTTGATGCGATTTGTTCAATTTCAAAGCATTCTATTTGGTCGCCTTCTTTTAAATCATCATAGTTTGCAAAGCTCATTCCACATTCAAATCCCGACTTAACTTCTTTGGCGTTGTCTTTGAAGCGTTTTAATTGTGATAAATCGCCTTCATGAATCACAACATGATCCCTTAACAAACGTACTTTTGCCGCCCGTTTAACAATCCCTTCTGTCACCATACAACCCGCAATTTTGCCAATCTTTGAAATACTAAAGACTTGACGGATTTCTGCATATCCCAATATTTTTTCTTTCGTTTCAGGAGAAAGCAATCCTTCTACAGCCTTTTTCATGTCGTCTGCAACATCATAAATAATTGAATAATAACGGATATCAACTCCATCTCGTTTTGCAATTTCACGCGCTTGTACATTAGCACGCACGTTGAACCCTAAAATCGTTGCTCGGGAAGCGTTTGCTAACGCAACGTCCGTTTCGTTAACACTGCCAACGCCAGAATGTAATACTTTTATACAGACTTCTTCGTTAGCTATTTTAGATAAAGTTCCCTGCAATGCTTCAATAGAGCCTTGCATATCCCCTTTGATAATAACGGGAAATTCTTTTGTTTCGCCGGCTTTAATTTTCGCGAACATTTGTTCCATTGATGAGCCCAATTTATGTTTTACAGACAAAGCTTCACGTGCTTTGCGAGTACGATAAGTGGAAATTTCTCTAGCTTTTGATTCACTTTCCACAACGATAAATTCATCCCCCGCCGAAGGAACGCCTTGTAACCCTATTACTTCCACAGGATCAGCCGGTTTTGCAAATTGAACTTTTTTTCCTTGATCATTTTGCAACATGCGAACACGTCCCCATTGTTGACCGACCACAAAGATATCTCCGACTTTTAATGTTCCACGAGAAATTAGAATCGTTGCCACAGCGCCTCGACCTTTTTCCATTTTTGCTTCAATTACTACACCTTCTGCTATACGGTTAGTATTTGCTTTTAAATCTAAAACTTCGGCTTGTAATAAAACTGCCTCAATTAATTTATCCAAATTGATTTTCTTTTTTGCAGAAACTTCAATTGCTAATACGTCACCACCCAAGAGCTCCACCACAACTCCGTGACTTAATAAAGCCGTTTTGATTTTTTCAGGGTTTGCTCCCGCCACATCAATTTTATTAATCGCAACAACAATGGGGACTCCTGCCTCTTTCGCATGATGAATAGCTTCCACCGTTTGAGGCATCACACCGTCATCAGCAGCCACAACCAAAATAACAATATCCGTAATTTTTGCGCCTCTTGCGCGCATTGCCGTAAAAGCTTCATGTCCTGGAGTATCAATAAACGTAACTTTTTGCCCACTTTTCATTGTGACTTGATATGCCCCGATATGTTGCGTAATGCCACCTGACTCACCGCTAGCAACATCCGTAGAACGTAAGGCGTCCAATAAAGAAGTCTTTCCATGATCTACGTGTCCCATCACTGTTACTACAGGAGGCCTAAATGTTTTATCGGTTTCCGTGTCCGCATTAGACTTCAAAATATCTTCAATGTCAGATTCTGCAACACGAATGACTTTATGCCCTAATTCCTCCGCTACCAACTGAGCCGTATCTGCATCAATCGTTTGTGTAATTGTGGCCATAACGCCCATATTCATTAACGTTTTAACAACAGAAGCCGCGCGTTCGGCCATGCGGTTTGCCAATTCTTGGACAGTGATTGTTTCTGGAATAGTAACGTCACGCATAATCTTTTCTGCCGTTTTCAAAGTTTCAATATGTTTTAAACGTTCTTTTTCACGCGCTCGTCGAATAGATGCTAAACTCCGGCTTCTTTTTTGCATAAAGTCATCTTCATCATCATCCATTCCCGAATAAATTGTCGAAATGTTGATTTTCCCTGTTTGACGACGTTCTTCTCCTTTGACTTTTTTAGGAAGTGTTTTTTCTTCCGAGATTTTTTTACGTGAATGGAAAATTTCATCATCATCTTTAATTTCGGATAGTTTCTTTTTAGGCTCCTTAGCAAAAACAGCCTTTTCAGCAGGAGGCAGCTCTTCTTGCATTTCTTCTTTTACTTCTAGTTGTTTTTCAGATAATTCAGATTCGCTGACCAATTGTTCTTTTTGTTTTTGCGCTATTTCTTTTTGAAGCAAAACTTCTTGCTCCAAGCGTTGTTTTTCTTTTTGCTCTTCAATTTTTTTAGCGTCTTGTAATAATTTTAATTTGTGATTTTTTTCGACATCACTCTCCAAAGAAGAATTTGACAGCAAGGAATGAATAGCTCTTTTTTTACGAACTTCTACAACCAATCCAAGCCGCCCTTGCCCAAGCTGTGCTGAAGGTTTCAATTCCAACTTTCCTCGTGACAAAGTCAACGGTGATTTTGTTTCACTCATTTACAACCTCCTTCTTTTTTGATAAAAGATTCATACCTTTTTATTTCACTCACCAAACGCAATGCCATTGCCCCAGATTGTACAGCAATATGCACACACAATTCTCGACCTAACGCTTCGCCTAATTCTTGTTGATTAAACAACGAACAAAAATATGATTTCTGGCATAATTTTTGCATCTTTTTACGCCCGTCAGATGTGCCATCTGAGGCTTCCAATAAAACATCAAAAGAAAGCATGTGCGATTTATTTTTTATTTTTTCAAAGCCACAAAGAACAACGCCCGCTTTGTTCGCCAAACCCAATAAATTCAAACATTGATCGTGCAACATTTTTTCAACAAGTTCCACTAAATGCGGCACAGGAGCAACTTTGACACCAAAGGCTTTCGAAAACATTTTTTGATTGACCATTTGTTCAACGATATTCTTCGACGACAACAACCAAACACCTCGCCCGTCCATTTTTCCAAATGAATCTGGATAGACCAAACCGTCTGATCCGACAACAAAACGAATCAGCTCTTCTTTCGGATGAGGGATGCCCGTTAAAAAACAACTCCGTTGCCCCTTTTCCGCTTTGAAAAGTTTTTTTCTAGCTTTTCTTATCTTCCGCAAACCAATGCTCCCGCGCTTTCATAATAAGCGTATTTGCTGTTTCTTCCGTTAAAATGCACGACCCAACGATTTCAATCAATTCATCCGCAGCTAAATCCGCAAAATCATCCAAGGTTTTAATCCCTTTTTTCCCTAAATTAACTAACATTTCTAACGTTAATCCATCCAGCGTTTTTAATGTTTCTGTGATATCTAAATCCTGTACTTCCTTTTCCAAAGAAGTGTTTTTTTCTTCCAAATATGCCTTTGCCCGCGTTTGAAGCTCAACCGCTAAAGATTCGTCAAACCCTTCAATCCCCGATAATTCACCCAATTCCACATAGGCAATTTCTTCGATTTTCGTAAAACCTTCTTGGATCAAGAGGTGGGCAATCATATCATCCACATCCAAAGCCTTCGTAAATAATTCCAAACGATCTTTAGCTTCTTCTTGGCGATGTTCGGATTCTTGAGCTTTGGTCAAAACATCAATATGCCAACCCGTTAAAATGCTAGCCAAACGAACATTTTGGCCACGACGACCAATCGCTTGGGAAAGTTGGTCATCAGGAACAACAACTTCCGCATTTTTCAAATCTTCATCTAATACAATTTTCAATATTTCACTAGGCGCCAAAGCGTTAACAATAAAAGTTGCAGGGTCAGATGACCAATGTACTACATCGATTTTTTCACCTTGAAGCTCGGTAACAATCGCTTGGACGCGAACACCACGCATTCCAATGCAAGCACCACGTGGATCAATCGAAGAATCTTTGGAATAAACCGCAACTTTTGCCCGAGAGCCTGGATCACGGGCCACTGATTTTATTTCAATCACATTATCATAAACCTCGGGCACCTCACTAGCAAATAATTTAGCCATAAAATTTGGATGCGAACGAGATAAAAAGATTTGAGGGCCCCGCGTTTCTTGACGCACGTCCATCAAATAAGCGCGCACTCTATCTCCGGCACGAAAAACTTCACCGTGAATTAATTCATCACGACGAAGTAACGCTTCAGCACGACTCAAGTCAACAATAACATTGCCCATTTCAATCCGTTTGACAGTACCATGGATAATTTCACCCACTTTATCTTTGAAATCATTATATTGACGCACACGTTCTGCATCCTTCACTTTTTGAACAATCACTTGCTTTGCAGTTTGCGCAGCAATGCGCCCAAAATCAATTGACGGCAAATCATCAATAATTACATCTCCTATTTTTAAATTAGCATCTTTTTTTATCGCATCGGCCAAAGAAATTTGTGCGCTTTTTTCTTCTACCGTTTCAACAACTGTTGTATAACGCGCCAACTTAATTTCGCCTGTTTTTTTATCAATTTTTGCGCGCACATCATATTGAGGGCCATATTTAGACCGCCCCGCACGTGCAACCGCAAATTCCATTGCCTCTAGAACATCGTCTCTGTCAATGCCTTTTTCCCGCGCGACCATTTCCGCCATTTTTAATAATTCAGGACGTTCTGCAGATGTTGTGTTTTCCATTTTTCGTTTCCTTATGCTTTTTTTAAAAAAGAAGCGACCAACTCGTCCGTCAAAACAAGTTTCGCCTTACTCACCAAAGGGAGAGGAATTTGAATATCCCTGCCCTCAAAAATCATTTTTATATTTTCACTACTTTCATCCAACCCCAACAACTTACCTTTAAACCTTTTGCGTCCTTCAATTGCTGAGATTGTTTCCAATTTAAATTCACGCCCCTTAAAGCGATTATAATCTTGCGCTTTTACTAGTGGGCGGTCAATACCTGGGGACGTTACTTCTAGCACATAACGCTCATCAATTAAATTTGCCACATCTATTTGCGCCGATATCGTTCGCGATAAAGTTTCACAATCATCAATTTTCATATCTTTGCCGTCTTGACGTTCCAACATAATTTGAAGTGTTTTGTTGACGCTGTCACCTTGGAATAAAACACGGACAAGCGCGTAACCCTTATCTTCAATAACTGGCGTTATGATATTTGTAATTTTTGACAATACGTCCATATGTTTTCCTTTCACCCTATCAAAAAAGGCGGGGTTCAAACCCCACCCCCTTTAACAACAACGAGAATGTTATGTACACCTATACACTACAATCTTTTAAAACGCAAGCTTTTTTTAATTTTTTTGATATGAATGTAAAAGCGAGCCTAAAATTTTTATTTGCATTGAGACTAACGGTTGCTTTTTTTTATCTAATTGTCGTTTTTTATAGTAAGCCTCCATATAAAGCAACATTCCTATAACAGCTATTTTTTTCGACAAATCATCTTGTTTTTTCCGCATATAATGTTGATAAGCTTGGCAATAATTTGTTGCCCTATAGGACAAAGTTTCATCATTTATGCCTTGTCCTCGGACAAATTTTAAAATATCGCTAAATGCTCCAATATATCTGTCTGGACAACGGCGGGCTACTTCTTTTAAAAATGGGATTTGTTGCCCTATTTTAACTTTCTCGAATTCTATTTCTTTTACTCTCTGCGTTAGTGGCATTTTGCTGGTTTTACGAGTCGTAATATTATTCAAATCGGAAAAATGAGTCAGCTCAGTATATTTTTTCATTTCTGAACGTTTTAAAGATTTTTTTGCTTTATCTCGTTGCCAATCTTTTGCATAAACGTTTTGAAAAACCGAATGATAAAGCTCTTTTGCTTTTTTCAAACGATGCTCCTGCCCGGTCACTGCAGCACAAATCTTTAAATAATCTGCATATCGTAATTGCGCCGAAGGATAGCCTTTATTAGCAATACTTTCCAATGCTTTTTCAGTTTTTTCCATCAAAGATAAATCACACGATTCTTCCCAATTTCCAGAAAGACGATCTTCAAGCTTTTTGCATAAATAATCTACATCTCTATCAGATCTTTCGATACATTTTGGCAAATTGTATATAAGCGCCTCTTGACGAGAAATTTTTTGCAACTCGGGAATTTTGTTAATGTACGGGATACAATCGGACAACGATGGATAAGATACATTAAAAACCAAATGGATGCCCTGCATACGTTTGGGTTCTTCTATGGTTGGATTTGAGCCCTTTATTATTTTAAAAAATGTGGCAATACATTTGTTCATGCCCAAAAAGCGTAGCGCTCGAAAAATGATATTTTCAAACTTGCCTAATCGCCATGCATTTTGCATATTATTTTGTTGATTATTTTCCATTTTTTTTCCTTATTGCTTATAGCAAAAAATAAATTAGAGACAATCCCCCCCCTTTTTTTTAAAAAAAGGAAACCTCTTTGGGCGAACAATTTCTTTGTCTCGGGGATGTGTTAGGATAAAAAGTTTTTTCATTGTCTTCGTTCATTTTCTATGCTTAAAAGAGCAAGTATATACTTTTTTATAAAATTGTCAAGTTATTTGGCAAAACAGCACATTTCCCCAATTCAAACCTAGTAAAAAACATAAAAAATGCTTTTTTATAAAAAATCACATAAATGGATTAATCTTCGAACGTATACAAATTATCGAACCGTGCCGCAAACATAACATCGCGCACCTTGCCCGTTGCCGAATGAATGGACAACGTCATATCTTTAGCAGAAGCTTCGTCACTTGCAATCACAAACATTCCCAAAGCAGCGCTATCAATAAAATCACACCCTGATAAATTGAACACTATCTTTTTGTCCTTTGAGCTTTTTATCAAAGAAACAACTTCAAAAAAACGGTCGTGGTCGCGAAAAGTAAAAGAACCTTGAATGGCTATTTCTTTTCCTGTTGCTGTTTCATTTACTTTATATTCCATAAAATATCTCCTTATGCCTGTTTTTTAAGAATAAGACTTTTACACGCTTACGTCAACTTGTTTTTTGTATAGATAAAATAAGTCGGAATACGTCCCGCTTGGACACCTTTTTTTTCATAGCGCGTTGAAACCCAATCATGGGGAGGAGTCACCCCTTTTTGAACGCAAGTAAACAATTTTGAAGATTCTATTTGATTTTGTCCCCAAGTCACATAATTTTCAACATCTGTAGCAAGGCGAAGTTCGCCTTCGTCTTTTAATAAACGATGAAGTTGCACCAAATTTTCATGCATAAAAAAGCGACGGGCTTCATGTCTTTTTTTTGGCCACGGATCGGGATATAACACAAAAACACGCCCTAAGCTTTCATTTTTCAAAAAAGGAAATAACAATCGAACATCATCTGGAAAGATTCTGACATTATCTGACCTGTTTTTTTCTAACATAAGTGGCGTTTCACATACTCGTCCGTTGTGACACCCATTCAAAAGCGCCAATAAACTTGCAACACCATTCATAAATGGCTCTGCCCCCAAAAAGCCAATGTCTGGATGATTAAAGGATTGAACGGATAAATGTTCACCGCCACCAAAGCCTATTTCTAACCAAACATCTTTTATGGGAAATGGAAATAATTTTTGTATATCCAATATTGATTCGGGATTTTGCACCACTATGCGAGGCAATAATTTTTGCATCAATTCTATACGGGATTGTTTTAACTTTTTCCCATGTCTACGCCCAAAAAATTGAGTCGCTGGTAGGTGTGTGTTTAAAGTGTTGTTTTGACGTTCCATATTTCTTTCGCGTATTGAGCAATCGTCCTATCTGAAGAAAATTTACCACTTCTTGCAACATTTAATAACGCTTTTCTTCCCCACCCCATTTTATTGGCATAATCTTTTTCAATTTTTTCATGGCATTCTACATAGGCGTCAAAATCACCTAAAACCATATAAAAATCATTAAACATAATGTTTTGGAAAATAGGCGTAAACAATCCTACCTCATTGTCACAAAACAAACTGGATGTTAAAGCATCCATCACGCGTTTAATCCGTGGATCTTTATTGTAATAATCCCATGGCTTATGAGTGCCTTTTTGGTGACAGTCGTTCACCTCTTCCGCCGTCAAGCCAAATAAATAAAAGTTTTCCATACCTACTTCGCTACGAATTTCTATGTTTGCTCCATCTAAAGTACCTATGGTCAAGGCGCCATTCATCATGAACTTCATGTTTCCTGTCCCTGAGGCTTCAAACCCTGCCGTGGAAATTTGTTCGGACACGTCAGAACCAGGGAAAATCAATTCTGCCACAGAAACTTTGTAATCAGGGATAAACACCACTTTCATTTGACTAGACGCTCGCGGATCATGATTGACAACACGGGCAATATTGTTAATTAATTTAATGATCAATTTCGCCATTGCATATTCGGGGGCCGCCTTTCCTCCAAAAATATATGTCTTCGGAGACGCTAGCTTTTTACCATCTTCTAAAATACTCATGTATTGGTGAATTATGTGTAAAGCGCACAATAATTGCCTTTTGTATTCGTGAATACGTTTTACTTGGACATCAAAAATGGAATTCAGATCGACCTCTGTCCCCGTTGTTTTTAAAATAAAGTTAGCTAAACGCACTTTGTTATCTTGTTTCACACGCAAAAACTCTTCCAAAAATTTATTGTCGTCAGCAAAAGCTTCCAATTGTCGCAGGTGGGATAAATCCGTAATCCACGAATCCCCTATTCTAGAAGAAATTAAATTAGCCAAACTCGTATTACAATCTAACAGCCAACGCCGTGGTGTAACGCCATTTGTTTTGTTATTAAACTTTTCGGGCCACATTTGATAAAAATCAGGTACTAACTTTGTTTCAATCAATTGCGTATGTAACTCTGCCACTCCATTGACGGAAAAACTACCCGCGATAGCTAGATGCGCCATTACCACTTTTTTATCTCTACTTTCTTCAAAAATACTCATTCGGCTTAATTTTCCATTGTCATTAGGATATCTTTCACGAACAGTTTTCATTAACCAGTCGTTAATCCCGTAAATAATCAATAAATGGCGAGGTAAAATTTCTTCAAACATTCGTACAGGCCATTTTTCCAAAGCTTCGGGCAATAACGTATGATTCGTGTACGCCATTGTTTTACTGGTAATATCCCACGCTTCTTCAAATGATAAACCATGAATATCCATTAAAACTCTCATCAACTCTACAATCGCCAAAGTAGGGTGGGTATCATTTAATTGAACAATCACCTTTTTTGGCAATTGATGCAAATCGTCGTGATCTTCTAAAAAACGCCGTAAAATATCGTTAACCGAACATGCAACAAAGAAATATTGTTGCAACAACCTTAATGTCTGACCTGCTTCAAAAGAATCTGAAGGATACAAAACTTTTGAAATAGTTTCTGTTTCAATATTTTTTTCTACCGCATCTACATAGCCTCCTGAATTGAACGCTTGTAAATCCAATGCGTTCGTTGCATGCGCCGAAAAAAGCCGAAGGTAATTCACCGTTTCTCCCGAAAACCCAACAATCGGCATATCGTAAGGAATCCCCATAATATGATCTGTATCTACCCATCGGGGATATTTGATACCATCTTTTTCATCATAGTGAATACGACCTCGTAAAGGAATATAAATAGACCTATCTGAACGTTCTATTTGCCATGGAGAAGCTCTGTCCAACCAAGAATCTGCCGATTCTTTTTGATAGCCATTTTCAAAACGTTGTCGAAACAATCCGAATTGATAGTTAATCCCATAACCATACCCCGGTAAACCAAGCGTTGCGATAGAATCCAAAAAACACGCAGCTAATCTGCCTAAACCACCATTACCTAAGGCAGGATCATATTCAGAATCCAAAACTTCTTTTAAGGGAATAGGATTTTCCAGTTTGATTTTATCCAACAAATCGTAAATACCAAAATTATGCAAATTATTTTCCAACAATCGACCGATAAGATATTCCAAAGATAGATAGTATATTCTTTTTGGGTCTTTTGTTGAATGCCGATTCGCTGTGACAAACATTTGATCAATGCACAAATCCCGCACAGCTAAAGCCAACGCCGTAAACAAATGGTCTTTTGTGGCTTCGCCAATTTGTTTACACAATGTATATTTCATATGCCATTTGATTAATCTAGCCATTTCTTCGGCCGTTGGTTTTTTGAATGCTGTTTTCGAGGACTTTGAACGCATTATTTTTCTCCTTCTGATTTTTCTTTTTATTTGACGACTCGTTTGTATTATTTTATAAAAAAATTAACTTTCTATTAAAGGAAAACATTTTATGCTTGTTTCACAAACGATAATTGACTTCTGTTGAGGAAGGATTGGGGATATGTTCAAAAAATTGTTTTTAATAAGTTTATTGTTCATCAGCTCTAGCGTCATGGCTCAAGAATCTTTTTGGGGCTTTGATGACTATAACCACGAAATGATTATCCCGCCAGAATGTGATTCGACTTTTGACCCTGACGAGTTATATAGCGAAGGAATACGTCTTTTGGAAAATGAAACAGGCTCGGCACAGTTAGGCGCTGGCTATTGTCTTTTATCCGCCGCATTTGAAGACCATGTTGAAGCACAATACAGAGTTGCCGTTATGTATCATAAAGCAATTGCTATGCCTAAAAGTGACCTAGCCGCTTATAAATGGGCGACTATCGCTGCTTTAAATGGGCATGCTGCTGCCGACGCGTTAGGAGCAAACATAGAACAATTCCTTTCTATCCAAGATATTGAAATGTCTGCACAGTCGTTGGATTCTTTAATTGCAAAAATGAAAACAAAAAGAGGAGAGGAGCTGTCTTTAGAAAAACAACTTTATTCCGATACAAAAGAGCGTTTATCTACAGTGAAAAAAGAAATTTCTGATTTGGAAATTTATGGTCGTATTATCGATTCATCTTCTGTCGTACCTTTGAATTCCACAGCACCGTCCTCTTCCAAAGAAATACTCCTCAAAAATCGTAATAAAAAAGTTAAAGAAAACTCACAACTCCCTATCCCGTCACAACCAAAAGCTCCGATCTTTTCTAAATACGATTTAGAAACTGCACCTATGCCAACAAGGTAACTTTGTTTGAAAAAGATATATAATCTTTTCTTTGTCGCTTTTGCCCATTTTTTTATAAATCTTCTTTTTTCTCTTGACTTTTTTTATTTTTTACCATAAAAAGAATGTCTTGAGTTAGGAAAAATATTTTTAAGGTAAAAAAAATGGCTAATCACGCTTCGGCAAAAACACGTATCGTTAGGAATCAGAGGGCGGCAGAAATCAACGCCTCTTATTTAAACAAAGTACGCTCCTTCGTAAAAAAACTTGAGAAGGCTATCTTAAGTGGTAGTAAAGATGAAGCAAAAGAAAGCTTTCGTTGTGCTGAGTCAGCTTTAGGAAAAGCTGCTCAAAAAGGGATCATCAAACCTTTAGCTGCTGCACGAAAAACTTCACGTCTTTCTGCTCGTGTCAAAAAAATGTAATTTTGATAAATGATAGAGACGCTCCTTTATATTAAAGGAGCGTTTTTTATTGTCTATTCAACACCATTAAATCGACTCCCTTTTAATGCTTTTTTTCTTTGTTTTATGCGAAATTCACGACTCTATTTTTTTGCCTCCAAAAGTCAACTACCGTTTTTTAATTCAATTTTTATATTAAAAAATCAATATGTTAATTAAATAAACACAACATATTGATTCTACAATTCAACATGTTGCGTCAAGCATTTTAATTACATTTTTTATAAAAAGTTTTATTGATAAAAATGGTTTCATTTTTTAATATCTAATTGTTAACATAAGGTTACCAAATAAAAAGTCGTTTCAAAGTAATTTTAAGGTGACGTTAGGCGAGCAAATTGGATCGTGGTGGTGTAAGGAAATCAAAATAGGGTCGGGGCAAGTGATTCAATATTTATTGTAGAATAAAAAGCAGATAACAATTGAAATACTTCGCATTTAAAGGCCTCTATAAAAAAATCGCTTCGTGTAAAAAAGCGGTAAGAAATGGTTGGGGTTCTTTTAGGAAGTATTATTCTTAAAAAAACAGGATTAATCTTTGTTATAGTTTTAACAAAAGGCTAAGGAGAAAAAAATGGATAATGAAGCACCAAGCGAAATCGGACGACAATGGGCTCATGTTTGCGATAGAATTAGATTAGAATCGCATGACATTGTTTTGAACCGTTGGTTGGATCAGATGACGCCAGAAGTATCAGATTCGGGTGAAATTTTATTATCTGTTCCGACTCGGTTTATGCATGAATGGATGAAAGAAAAAGAATATGATACTTTAATTTGTTCTTTGTGGAAAGAAGAACATCCCTCAGTAAAATCAGTATCGATGAAAATTCAAACGCATAAATTTAAACTTTTACCTACAGAAAATGCGACACTAAATCCAACTGTCCCCATCAAAGATCCTTCATTTTCATCCGAATTGGAAACAACATATTTAGATCCTCATCTTACGTTTGAAAATTATGTAGTGGGAAAAACAAATGAATTCGCCTTTGCTGCTGCAAAACGAATCGCTGAGATGGAATCAATGGGATTTAATCCATTATATTTGCATAGCTCAGCGGGGCTTGGAAAAACGCATTTGATGCAAGCCATCGTTGCGCACATCAAAAAAACAAAACAAAATCGTAAAGTTTTGTATTTGTCTGCCGAAAAATTCATGTATCAATTTGTCAAAGCGTTACGTTTTGATGAAACCGTTTCTTTTCGCGATTTATTTCGTTCTGTAGACATATTGATGATTGACGACGTACAATTTATTTGTGGCAAAAAAGCCACACAAGAGGAATTTTTCCATACTTTTAATGCGTTGATTGAACAAGGTAAGCAAATTGTTTTATCATCGGATAGCTCTCCTTTGGATTTAAAAGGAATCGATGATCGGCTTAAAACACGTATGGCGCAAGGGTTGGTTGTGGATATTTACCCCACAACTTATGAAATGAGAATCGGGATTTTGCAATCAAAAGCCAATTTATTAAAAACTTCAGTACCGCAAAATGTAATTGAATTTTTGGCACAAAAAATCACCACAAATGTACGGGAGTTAGAAGGAGCATTGAAAAGAATCGTTGCGAACACTCAATTTTTGGGAGCCCCCATTACCTTAGCAACCACTCAACACATTTTGAAAGATTTGTTGAACGTTTATGAAAAAGAAATTTCCGTCGTAGACATTCAAAGAAAAGTAGCCGAATATTATACCATTCGCTTGGCAGACTTAAAATCTACACGCAAAGATAGACAAATCGTCAGACCTCGGCAAATTGCGATGTATTTAACAAAAGTCTTAACAACACAATCTTTGCCCCATATTGGTTCTGCTTTTGAACGCGACCACACAACTATTATTCATGCTGTTAAAACAATTGAAGGTTTATTGAAAACAGATGTTACTTTGTCTGATGATATTATGACATTAAAACAAGGATTGAGGGGCTAATTCATGGCACATATTACTTTTAACACGCCCTTTATGCTTGGTTTTGAAGACTTGGAACGCATGATGGAACAAATGGCTAAGTCTAGTACAGAAGGGGGGTTCCCCCCATATAACATTGAACAAATAAGTAGTTCAGTGTTACGTATTTCTTTGGCTGTCGCAGGCTATGACGAACAAGATTTAGACGTTTCTGTAGAAGATAACAATCAATTAATTGTACGCGGATGTCAAAATCCAGAGACCAAAGAGCAGCACTTTATTTATCGTGGCGTTGCTAGTCGCAATTTCCAAAGATCTTTCGTTTTGGCGCAAGGCATGAAAGTTAAAAATGCTTTTATGGATAAGGGACTGTTACATATCGATTTAGAAAAACCACATCCTGAGCAAATCGTAAAAAAAATTAAAATTAATTCAACCAATACACATAAAGCTTTAATCACAGCAAAGGAGGTTTTATGACACTTGTATACAAAAAAAGTTTGATTGAATGTGATTTGACTCCAGACGATGATTCGTTTTGGGGGACGCAAGACGTTGCCTATTTAAAAAAAGACATCGTTGACAATCAAGAAGTTTGGTCAATTTATGGCTCTCAAGGAGCTCGAATGGGATACGCTTCAGATCGGCAAGTTGCCCTAGCGCTCATATCAAAAAACGAATTAAAAGCAATGAGTGTGCATTGATTTTCATTTTCTTAAGTTTGTGTTGTAACCTCTTAAAAAAAGCCCTCTAGGAAGAGGGCTTTTTGAATATTATATTTACAACTAACTGTTCTCCAAAATATTTCTTAACTTTTCTGCAGCGTCATCTACAGCGATACTTTCACACGCGGCATATTCATGAGCCAGTCGCGTAAAAGCTTGCTCAAACACTTGGCGTTCCGAGTACGATTGCTCTCTTTTATCTGCAGGTTTATGCAAATCGCGAACAACTTCCGCTACCAAACAAGGATCACCAGAATTAATTTTTGCATCATATTCTTGGCTACGGCGGCTCCACATCTTTTTTTTCACCTTTGGCTTCCCTTTTAAGTTCACCAAAGCAGAAGCCATCATTTCCTTTGACGCTAATGGACGAAGTCCTGTTGCTTTCATTCTGGCCATCGGAATGCGCATTGTCATCCTATCTTTATCAAAATTAACAGCAATTAAATCAAGCGTTTGTCCACCAATTTCATCTTTTGTAATGTCGACAACCTTACCAACACCGTGTGTTGGATAAACAACAAAGTCCCCCGGATTAAAACGATATTCTTTTGACATTATACAATCCTAACTTTTCTTTTTACGAGTGACACTCGTAACACAAAAATCTACTTTTGTGAAGATAAAAAATTATTTTGAAGCAACTGGCCATTCTTTCGATTTTTCGGCATTAAACGCAACCCATTTTTCATCTGCCTCATCCGAAGGTTTAATGGCTCCTTGAGGGCATTCACTGATACAGATACCACACTCGATACACGCATCTGGATCAACAGCGACTTGAGTCTCTCCTTCGTGGAAAGCTTCCACAGGGCATACTTCAACGCAGCTTTTACATAAAACACACGAATCATTTACTACTGAAGGCATTTTCCTCTCCTAAAATTTATCATTGAAAACGACTTTTGTTATATTCTCTTTTTATAAAAAAAGCAAGCTTAATTTTTGGATTTTTTTATTACGCGACAAGAATTGACTTTAGTTTTTATGTACCATTAAGAAATAATTTTGCAAAATACTCTTGATTTTTAAAGCGCATACCCCCATATTTTTTAAAAATAAAAGGAGTATGCTATGACATCTGATAAAATGGCTTTTCAGGCTGACGTCTCTAAAGTTTTAGACATTGTCGTAAATTCGCTTTATTCACATAGTGAAGTTTTTTTACGTGAATTAATATCCAATGGAGCCGATGCGTGTAACAAGCTTCGCTATATTGCTTTAACGCAACCACAACTTGTCCAAGGAACGGCGTTCCAAATCAAAATTATTCCACAACCAAAAGAATCTTCCTTGATTATTCAAGACAATGGGATCGGGATGAATAAATCTGATCTTGTCCGTCAATTGGGAACGATTGCCCATTCTGGCTCGGCCGAATTTATTCACAATTTAAGCGGAGAACTCAAAAAAGATTTATCTTTGATTGGGCAATTCGGAGTTGGTTTTTATTCCGCTTTTATGGTTGCGGACAAAGTCACTGTAATTACTAAAAAAGCAGGCGA
>CAZXTR010000002.1:0-66524 GCA_964643615.1 uncultured Lactobacillales bacterium
AAGCTTTGGGACACGTTGTCATTACAAGGCCTGATGGTGTTGTGGTGCATTCGGATGCCATTAAATTAACGGACAAGATAAAAGAAGCCGTTTCACGGACAGTTGAAATGAAATTATCCGACGGTTCAACATTTATCGCCGAAGAAATTAATCGGAGTGATGAGGGTAATATTACAAATTTTTCTCGTGTTTTCTTTACCCCGTGTGATTATTGTAAAGGAGAAACTCCTTTGTGGAATATTTGGGCGAAGGGGATCATTCATAATTACAAAAAGCAAGAAATTATCTATAAACATGCTCTTTTGGAAATGGAAGGTATCCCCGTATTTTATTGGCCATACTTGAGTTATCCTGATTTCCAGGTAAAAAGGAAAACAGGTTTCTTGACTCCGTCTTTTGAAAGTTCTTCAGAAATGGGATTTGGCGTTAATGCTCCTTTCTTTTGGGCAATATCAGATAGTCAAGATTTGTTTTTATCTCCAACTATTGCAGTAGCACATGCTCCACTTGCTCAAGGAACGTACAAAGGTTTGTTTCATCGAAGTGGTTTATCTTTGAATTTTTCGGCGACACAAGACGAAAATGGTGATGATTTAGGGCATCTAAAAGCACAGTATGAATATGATTTGACGAATAAATTACGTTTTGTTGGAAATTATTTCAGGACATCAAATGATACTTATTTTAGACGCTATCCGATTGATAATGTGGATGATCAAGCTCCGTGGATTCAAAGTGATGCGACTTTGGATTATTTTGGGAATCAAGATTATGCGTATGCGCGTGTTTATGCTTTCCAAAATTTAAGGAATGATGTTCAAAATAGCTTTATACCTATTGTACCTCAATTTAATTATCAATATACATCGTTGCCGCTTTATAAGGGAATTTATTCATTTTCTCAGCTGAACTCTGCCGGTGTTTATCGAGAAAAAGGAATCGACTCTACAAGATTGTCCTATTTGCAATCTTTTCAAATGCCATATATTGCACCATATGGTGTTGTTTTTAATTCACAAGCAAGCGTTCGATTTGATGCTTATTCTGTTCAAACAGAACAAGATGAAACGAAAAATACTTCGCGAGTTTATCCCAACATATCAGTTGAAATGCGTTATCCATTTATTCAACGTGGAGAAAAATACAGTCAAATTTTAGAACCTATTTTAATGGGGGTCTGGACACCTAATTTGTCATTAAATGATGCTATTCCCAACGAAGATAGTTTGGATTATATTTTTGATGATATTACTTTGTTTTCGAAAAATCGATATTTTGGTTATGATCGAGTGGAAACGGGCTCGCGCTTGAATTATGGGCTTCAATGGACTTTGTTTGGGCAAAAGTCAATGTCTGTTTCTGGCTTGTTTGGGCAGTCTTATCGTTTCAGAGATAACGCTCATCTTTTGCATGATTCTGGTCTTGAGGATAAGTTTTCTTCTTATGTTGGTCGGTTTGAAATTAATTTATCAGACGTTTCTTTGAATTACCGATTTAGGATTAATCAAGATACTTTTGAACAAGAAATGTCAGAAGTTTCTGTCGGGGTTGGGAGAGATCCGCTCCGTATCGGTGTCAGTTATTTATATTTGACAACACCAGAAGAAAACTTAGCAACGAACACTTTAAAAGACAGAGAAGAAATTACATTATCTGCATCGTCTAAATTAACGAGAGCATGGTCTATTTCTGGGTATTATCAATATAATTTAGCTAAAGAGGGGGGACCAATTCAGGGTGGCGGTGCGTTGCAATATGAAAATGAATGCCTTATTTTAACGTTTTCAACGGAAAAAGAATTTACACATGATCGTGATTATGAAGGAGATACTTCCTTCTTTTTCAGGGTTGTTTTAAAAACTATAGGAGGCGTCTAAATGAAAATTTTAAATTGCATTATTTGGTTGATTTTATTGAATATTTTTTCTTTCCCCGCTTATGCCTATCGGGTTGTAGCAACAGTGAATGATGAGCCTATTTCAGATTGTGATGTATCGTCACGCGTATCGTTGTTGCGTTTTTTGTTGAAAATGCCGGATGAAGTCGCTCAATCCGAAAACTTTCAAAGTAAGATTTTAGATGCCTTGATTGAAGAAAAATTAAAAGTACAAGAGGCTAAATCTTTAGGGCTTTCTTTAAGCGCTGCTGAAATTCAAAATGGAATAGCTTTTTTAGAACAACAAAATCAATTTAAAAAAGACGAACTTATCCAAAAAATTCGAAAAGAAGGAATTGATATTGCTAGTTTAGAAAATCAAGTCAAATCCGAATTGTTATGGTTGAAAGTAATTAAAAAGAAACATGAAAATCCTCCTGTTGTAACCAAACAAGAAATTCGAAAAGCTTTAGATAAAATAAAAATTGAGGCACAAAAATCAGCATATTTATTGGCTGAAATCTATATCCCTTTTGCTTTGGATAGCGAAAAAGCACGTGCACAAATAGAAGACGTTTTTAATAAAATTGTGAAGGGGGCTAGCTTCCCCGAATTAGCGGCACAATATTCCAAAAATGAAACGGCTTCTTTGGGTGGAGATTTGGGCTGGGTGCACTCGGGAGAAATGGAAAAAGTGGTTGATGATTTGCTTCCCTTTATTAATAAGGGGCAACTTTCGAGACCGATAAAAGGAGAAAAGGGATACTACCTTATTTTAATGCGTGATAAACATGAAGGGACAAAGGTCACCGAAAAAAAAGTGTGGCGTGTGAGCCAATTAGTTGTCGCTCAAAATATGGTTCGGTCTATTTTATCAGAAATGTCTAGCGGTTTAACGTGTTCGGAATTTGATGCTCTTGCAGTTAGGACGAAAATGAAAGAATCTGGCAGTTTAGGAGAAATTGTTGTGGATGAAGCACCTTCATATATTCGTGATTTATTGAAAGATGCGGGGGTCGGACATGTTAGAGGTCCAATTAAAAGTGGACAGAATAATTTGTTTTTAATGAAATGTGACGAAAAAACAATTTCTTTATTGCCCTCGACAGATGAAATCAAGATGCAATTAGAAATGAAAAAAATTGAAGAAAGTGCGCGGAGTTTAATTCAATTTTTGCATCGTCAATCAATTATTGAAAAAAAAGGTTAACATGTATGTTTTAAAAGATATTTTACAACGTTATAATTTGTACACCAAAAAATCTTTGGGGCAAAACTTTATTTTAGATACTAATATCTTGAACAAAATTGCAAAGATTGCATTGTCTGGTGTCCATCCTGCGTGTGTTTTAGAAGTTGGTCCTGGTCCAGGTGGTTTAACAAAAGCTTTGCTAGAACAAAACGTTCCTTCTTTAATTGCGGTCGAAAAAGATGATCGGTGTGTTAACGCATTGACAGAATTGCAACAAGAATATCCACAAATGACGATTTGTCATGAAGATGCCTTGGATTTTTGTGAAGAAAAATGTTTATCGCCGATTTGCGTTGTAGCGAATCTCCCCTATAATATTTCCACAGTGTTATTGGTGAAATGGTTGAAGAAAATTCATCTTTTTTCGCAAATGACGTTAATGTTTCAAAAGGAAGTGGCGGATCGACTTTGTGCGAAAGTCGGAGATTCTCAATATGGAAGATTGTCTGTTTTAACGCAGTGGCTTTGCGATGTTTCTGAGGAAATGGTTTTGCCTCCAACTGTTTTTATCCCGCGTCCAAAAGTGACATCGGCTTTGGTTCGGATTGTGCCCAAAAAGAATTATCCAAAAGGTGTTCAATTCCATACGATGGAACGTTTGACAATGTCTGCTTTTGGCCAACGGCGAAAGATGATTAGATCAAGTTTAAAATCTGTTGGGGATCCTTTGCAGTTGTGTGCAGTAGCTAATATTTCGCCAGCTTTACGAGCTGAAGACGTTTCTGTTGAGGCTTATTGTCAAATGGCATTATTTATTCAGGAGCAAGAAAAAAAATGATAATGGCTTTTTTGATACGATTGATTATTTCATTGATAGATGTTTATACATTTGTGATTTTTGCGAGCGTTATCATAAGTTGGATTCGTGCTTTTGGCGGTTTAAATATGACGGTTTCGTGGGTTTGCAAATTGGTTAACGGCGTGGAAAGTTTGACAATTCCTCTGTTTGATTTTATTCGTAAAAGAATTCCATCCACAGGCGGATTGGATTTTTCACCGTTAATTGTGTTGTTAATTTTATATTGCTTGCAAAGGTTTTTATGGGACATATTGATCAAATTGTAAAAGTGCAACCTTTGTCGGTGACTTTGAATGTTCGCGTTCAGCCGAGTGCACAAAAAGAAGCTGTAAAAGGTCTTTGGAACCAGAATTTTATTAAAATTGCGTTGAATGCTCCTGCGGTGGATGGAAAAGCAAATGAGGCTTTAATTTCTTGGCTATCTCAATTTTTCGAAATTAAAAAATCTTCAATTTTTATAATGACAGGAATAACTTCTCGGAGTAAAGTTGTTTCTATTCAATGCTCAATTGCACAAAAGGAAAAAATTTTAGAATGGGTCAGATTATTGATGGAAAGGAGCTCGCCGTAAAATTTCGAGCTCAATTGTCCGAAGAAATCAAGCAAAAAGGAGTGCAGCCTTGTTTGGCTGTAGTGCTTGTGGGTGAAGATCCTGCTAGTTTGATTTATGTTAAAAATAAAGAAAAATACGCCAAAAAAGTTGGCATATCTTCAATTGTTTATCGCTTTCCTGTTGATACGACAGAAAGGGAAGTGCTTTGTTTAATACAAAAGTTGAACAGGGATGATAACGTTCATGGTATTTTATTACAGTTGCCGGTGCCATCGCATATTTGTGCACAACATTTGATTGAATCAATCAATCCAATAAAAGATGTAGATGGGTTGTCTCCGATTAATGTAGGACACTTGGTTTCTGGTAAGCCAGCGCTAATCCCTTGTACGCCCTTAGGTTGTATGTACCTTATCCATCATGTGAAAAAAAAGTTGCAAGGATTGCATGCTGTGGTTGTTGGGCGTTCTTCGTTGGTTGGCCGTCCTTTGGCGACGTTGTTGTTGAACGAAGATTGTACTGTGACACAGGCGCATTCGAGAACGAAAAATTTGGAAGCTGTTTGTAATCAAGCCGATATTTTGATTTCAGCAACAGGTGTCCCTGGTTTAATTACAGCAAAAAATGTCAAAAAAGGTGCAATTGTTATTGATGTAGGAATTAATCGCCAAGATGATGGTTGTATTGTTGGGGATGTTGTTTTTGATGAAGTTTTAAAGCAAGCCTCTTTTGTTACGCCTGTGCCAGGTGGTGTTGGTCCTATGACGATTGCTATGCTTTTGTTTAATACAATGCAAGCGTTTGAAAAACAAAGAAAATAAATTTAAATTTAAGCTTTTAAATCTTTTTTAGGGTGCGATTCTTTCCTTTACAAGCTTGTTTATTTTAGATATAATGTTAGAAATCGTTTAAAAAAGGAGGGGAGATATGCCTTTGACACAAAAACGGATAACAAAAGGACTTTTGGTTGTTTTAGGGATGATTTTGGGGGTATCTTCTGTTCGGGCAGCTCATCCGATTACCGATATTACGCAAGATGCTTTGGCTGTAGTTGAAAATTCAAATGTTTTAAAACAATCAATTCAATTATTTGAATCGGGCGCGGTTGCTCGGTCTATTTATACAGCACAAGGAGATTTTAGAACCTTGGGCAATAATTGGAGTTCTATTTTGACCTTTGATTGGGCGATGGATTCGGGATTAAGGCAAGCCTTTGCACCTGTTTTAGATGATGAGGATTTGACGGTTGCCCTTTCTGGGGATTTAGGTGTTGTTGGTGCTGCAAGAGGCTTCAATGTTACAAATTTAAGACGGAAAGTTGAAAAAACGTTAATGTTGCCGATAAATATTTCAGATATAACAGCACGGGAATTGCAAGCGATAAAACTTGAACAGCGGCGAAAGACAAGAGCTGCAACATTAGACAATTATTCGTTGGGTTTATCTGTTCAAGTGGATGCAACGAATTTTGAAAAGGAAAAAATACCAGCGATTCGTCAAATGGCTCAAAAAACAGAAAATTTGACGGAAGCTGTTGTAGTTCAAAGTGAGGGTTTGAATTTGATTGCATCCCAAATCAATATAAATAATTTGTTAAAAGCGGCAGCGTTGGAATTACAATCCATTGAAGTGATGAAAATGGTTGATGGATAAGGAGCGTGTGATGAAGGGAAGAGCCCTTGTTTTATCTTTGCTTGTGTTTGCATTTATTTCTTCAAGTGCTTTTGCGACGGTGGATGTTGTTATGGTGACTTTTAGAACGTCTCATGTTTTTCAACAAGTGAAAGAATATTTACAGGTTGCGGAACAAATTAAAAAGGATATTGAAAGATTGAAAAGCTTTGGCGATATTAATCAATTGGCAAAGTTTTTGCAGGTTCATTTGTCTGTGGATGGGAAATCTTTAGGTGTTTCTATTGATGCCGATGTCGCACGCCCGGCTGTTTTACAAGATTTGCAACCCTTTGTTCAGAGGGGTGGACGTGATCGTCTTAGGCTTCGTCAGCAAGTGGACACTCTATTGACGGTGGATTTAACAAATGCTGATGCGGTGCAATATCAAAAAGTTAAAGATACAGCAAACGCTATATCTCATGTGACAACTTCGGATGCCTATGGAAAGGCTTTGGAGATAAAGGCGAAATCGAATAATGAAGGGATTGAAGTTTTGGTAGATCAAGCTGAAAAAGCAGAAAATTTTCAAGAGAAAGCAACGGCGTTTACGCTTTTTTACGAACCTATTGCGTTGAAGCTTAACACTATTAATCAATTAGATGCTATGCTCAATACTTTGGAAAGTGCTCGTAAAATGCCAACGTTGGTTGGTGAGGCTATAAATGATGGGAATAATTCTTCTGATGCAAAAACAGGAGGGAAGTGATGAGGGGGGCGGGGGTCGTCGGTTTTGGAATGGTTGTAACTGCCTTGATTTTGTCGCAACCTGTTTGTGCACAACGGGCTCAAGCAATTACGGCTGTTATTAAAACGGCGGAAGGATTAAAGTCGGGATCTTTTATTGGAGGGATGATGGGTGGGGGTGTCCCCGTTAAGGATAGTCTACGTGAAATCCAATCTAATTTAATTAATTTGAACGAGTTCGAAAAATTAAAGGGTATTGATTTTAATATTCAAGAAATTTATGTAAACATTGAGAGCACTGCTAAGCAAGGTGTGAATGCGACACAACAAGCTTTGAGGAGTCTTCCTACGTCATCCGATTATACTCAGTTGTTGTCAGGGGATACAGGGAATCGAGGTATAGATGATGCATTTGTGGAAGATATTCTTGCTAAAAATGGCCCTGGTTCTGATGCAACGACCATACGGGAAGAAGCGGCAGATATGGATGACGTGCGTTATGATAAGTCTTTTCTAGACAGAGAATCGGCACTAGATTACGTTAAAAAGACCTTTTTCGTTGATATGGATGCTATTAATGCCAAAGGTGCGCAAGCACTTCAAACTGTTCAATTTGAACAAACAAAAAAACGCCGTCAATTATTGTTGCGAGATGTAACAGTAGATGCATTGACTTATTCGCAACTGTTTAAGGGAAACGGAAAAAAAGATTTTGAAGAAAGACTTGCGAGGATTAAAGAAAAACAAAAAGCGGTGAAAACGGAAACCGAAGGGATTGCAACAACAACAATGGCGTTAAAAAGTGTTCTTCAAGAAGTTATGATCCAAATTGTATTAGAGCAAAAGCAATTAAAATTAGAAGCAGCGAAGGTTTTAAAAATGCAAGAAATTCCTTTAGCAAAAAAGTCCGATGTTAAAAGTGAAAGTTCAGCTGATGAAATTGAGGGGGAGCCATTAAGATGAAGAAAAAAATATTTATTTTATTTTTTATTTTATCTTGCTTTTTCCCTTTTAATCAAGTGAAGGCAATTTCTTTTCCAAAAATGGATGCCCTTATTACTCCTTTGGCTGTCGGAGACGGTTCTTCTATTTTGATGCTGGGTGGAATGACGGGGCAGCAAATTTTGACGGCGATTGTTTCAATCACCGATTTTATTAATCGCCAACAGTTGGAATTAGCGATGTCTTTGAATGGATTTCCTTTTGACAAGCGTGTGGCTGGTCTACGATATCTTATTCCGCAAATAGAACCATGGCGTGGCTCGGATGTGGGAATCTCGGTATTGTTTTCCAAAGGCGTAACAGTTGAAGATTCTCATGCCGTTTCTCGTGCTGTTGAGCAGGAAGTTATGGTCGCTAGAGAAACAAGTGCCGCAGGTGTTCAATTGGAACAAAAAAAGCGAAATTTATTTTCCCAAGAAAATGTTATTATTGCGATGGCAGATGCTCTTTACTATGAATCGTTGATTCAAGAATTACAAAAAACGTTGGATGAACTTTCACAAAGTGCAGATGTTAAAGAAGACAAGAATGGTGCAGTAACTGCAAATTATAAATATATGGAAGCTTGGTATCGTTTGTTGACTTTGTTAGAACAAATTAAGGCTGAACGAGTTATGTTAAAGGCCTCTCAGGGAATTGTAGATGGGCAACCCATTTTGGATAGTGTCCTAACTTCGGGTTAAATGGAGGGAAGTTTTAATGAAATATACTTTTAAAATAGGAATGTTTTTTGCTTTGTTTTTTTTGTTAGGTATGACTGTCGTTGGTCAAACAGAGGAAATAAAAAAAACTAAAGATGTGATCTCCGACGATATGTGGAGCCCTTCGGTGGTGCGTGTAAATGCACAAGAAACACCTGTTATTCTTGGCAATATTGAAAATTTTGGATATCAAAAAGCTTTAATACAAGCGATGAGTTTGCATAACTATGCGAATTCGTTGCAAAATCAAATTCTTCAGGCTGATGATTATAAATATGCGGTTGTGAATGTCGCTTTAGCTGAACGTCGACTGACAGATTTGACTACGTGCAATATTAAGTTACTTCAGGATCATTTTATTGATGCGAAAAGTGTTTGGGATAAAATGAAATCCGAAGCCGATAGAATGTATCAAGAGGTTTCTATAAGTGAAACAATAGAACTTAATGAAATGAGTGAAAAAGATTTAGAAATTTTGGCTGGGATTACAAACGATGGTGGTTCTTCAAGTGCTTTGTTGAATGAGATAAAAATTAATCTTTGTGAAGAGGCAATAGAATGGACTATCGGCCATTCTATTTTGACAGATTTATATTACGATCAAGATGCTCAATTAAATGACGGGTCATTTAAATGGGGAGAAAGAAAAACCCCAACAACACCTTCATTCTCTTTGTGGCAAGACCAAAAGTTTTTATATGATAAGCAAATTTGGGACCCTAAATATATTGCGATTAATACCTTTTTTAAGGAACCTTTAGAGAGAAGACCCAAAATTTTGGGAGATAACCAAAATCAAAAAAGGTTTGATTATTATTTTTATAATGACGTTGTCAAAGCGCACGAGGCTTATTTGAAACAATTAAAGATTGAAAATTTTCAGAAACCTGCGCGAGTTGTTTGGGAAGCTCTGCCCGCCGAATTAAAAGAGCCACCAAAGGTTGCTCCGCGTCCGTTGCCTCCTCGTTCAGAAATTGTTCTTTTCGACATGGATGACGAAGATGCTAATGGAAATCTAATTCAATCGTTTAATGGAGTTTGTTTGGGGTATCCTCAACCGTGGCAAACTTTTATTGATAATCAATTCCGAATCTATAATGCACGTGGAGAAATGGCATTTTTGTTTGATGTTAATCGCGGGGCGAAAACAATAACGCCTCGATGGAATGAAAGGGAAGTAATTGATTCAATGTTGCCAAAGCCCAATCGAATTAGCCGTTATTTGACCACGCAATATGAATTGAAAAAGAGAACGGCAGCGTTAGAAGAACAACGTGTTCGTGTGGCCGAGTTGAAATTACGGTATGAAGATATTGCTAGTAAGAATGGAGTCAAATTACCTGATAATTTGCATTATGGGAAAAAAGAAGATTTACAAAAAGTAAAAGATGCTTTTTTAAAGGAGAGAGACGAGCTACTTGCTTTGATAAAAAAAGAATATCCGTCTTTTGCATCAAAATTAGATTCTTCGGATATGCCCTTGCCTAGTGAAGAAGAACAAAAACGCTTAGACTCGTTGGCTCAACCCCAAGTTAAGGGAACAGACGAGACAAATACTTCTTGGGAAGAGGGTTTACTACCTAATTATGTTGCTTTAGCAAAAGCTATGAATTATGACTCCAGAGCAGAGGTGACGCTTTACTTTTCTAATGTTGAAAATATTGCTGAAGAAATGGCAACTGAACGTGCGAATACGGCGTTGGCCGTTTTATCTCGTGAACAACTTGCTGAAGCTAGAAATGAACAAATAAAAAATGAAACACGAGATATTTATGAAGTTCCCTATTGTGTTAACGGTGGAATCATAGGAGAGTTTGTTTTCGATGAAAGCCAAATTTGAACAATCTTTTACTGTCGATGAAAAAAAGAACACTTTAAAAAGTGTCGAAAGTCGCGTGAGTATGGGGCGCATTTCATCTTTGTTTTTTACGGGACTTGGATTTTTGTTAGTTAGTATTACATTTTTCCTTGTTTTAACTTTGTTTCAAGTGGGGCAACGATTGACTGTTTTGGCGCAACCTTTGCAAAAAGTATTGCAATCTTCTCAGTCGTTGGTTGTTAACGAAGATTTTAATAAAAACCTATCTTCTTTAAAACTAGTTCATGAAACGTTGGTACGCAATTATGTTATTAAAAGGAATATGGTTATTCCAGATAAAATAGAGATGATGAAGCGATGGAGTGGTGGTGGTGATATCTTTTTGATGTCTTCTCCTAGCGTTTTTTATACGTTTGTCGGCAAAGATTTAAAAGGCAAAGTTTCTAGAGCTTTGAACAATGGAAGTGTCTTTGTCGATATTCAAAAAGTTGAACAGATTATTCCTCGAACGCTGTCAGGTGTTGAGAATTGGTCAGTTGTTTTTAATTTGATTTATGCCAACGGTTTTGTTGCACGGCATACTGCTTCTTTAGTTTTGGTAAATACGCCTTCTCGTGTTCTTTTTCGGCCTCATTTTAATAACCCTGTTGGGGCTTTGGTAATAAAGTATGAAGATTATCCCTCATAAATTTTAAAATTCTTGTGTTAAGTAAAAATTAATATTGTTTTTTTAAGATAAACTTGTTATGGTGAAAAGAACGCTAAAAAGAAAGGGGATTGTCGATGAAAAAAATTCTTGTTTTAGGAACGGTTATTTTTACAACCTTACTTGTCTCTTGTGGTTCTTTGTATGAAAAAGAACCTGTGGGGATTGGTACGGATTACTCTGAATTGAAAAAATCCCCATGTGCTTGTTTGGAAGTGAAATTATTACCCGGCTTGCCTGAATGGTTTTCATAAAAAAGAGGGATTGATATGTTCGCTCGTCGTGCAGATGTGTCGAGGACAAATGCGAGTGTTGAAGAAGATGCATCGTTTGTGTTTTCTGATCAGTTGGACGAGGAAAATTTAAGAGAGCGTAGGTATTTATGGACAGCTCGAGCTTTTGCTGTTGTGTCCGCCGTTAGTATAGTTGCAAATATTGTGTTGGTTTTTGCGTTGTCGTCGTTGGTTCCGTTGACACGAATACAGCCTTTTTTCTTAACATTTGAAGATAAAAATGACCAAATTGTACGTGTTTCTCCGACAAATGTTAGTGCAGAACACTTAACCGAAATTACTGAATCTTTTGTTCGTCAATATGTTGTTTTGCGTAATGCAGTTGTTTTTGATATTGATGAAATGAGATCTCGTTGGGGTGATTTTGGTCCCATTCGTTGGATGTCTGAAACGGAGCTTTATAAAAAATTTCTGACTGAAGAATTTGCAAAAACATTTGCTCGCATAGAAAAAGAAGGGTTTACAAGACGCGTGGATATTTCTTCTGTTTATCGCCAAATAGATAATTCAGATGTGGAACGGTGGGTTGTAGAAATTGAGGAATTGGAAATGGCGTCAGGGGCAAGTGAGCCTCAAAAAAAGTATTATACAGTGACAATGGATGTTGCTTATGAACCAAGGGATGCAAAGTGGGCTTTTCGTCGTAAAAATCCGATGGGCTTTATAGTAAAAAATTATGGCAAAGTAGAAAAGGGGATCCAAGAGCTTTGACGTTCTTTAATGGTGTTGTTTTTTTGTTGAATGTGGGATGGAAGAAAGTTGAAGGTATTTACCGGTACGTAGGATATAAAGATAGAAAATGTATTTGCATTATTATGTATTTTAGTGGGATTTGTTGCTAGAGTTATTATTGGATTGGGTGATTTGTAAGAAAATATTAATTTTTAAAAATTATATTACTTTTTAGTAGACTTTTATAGAGGATTTGATTTATTTTGTAACTTAGGTGTTAACCATGATAGAAAGAGTACGCAGATGTTAAAACATGAAATAAGAAAAAAAATTTTGATGATGACCGTAGCAACTCTAGTTGTTTTGAGCCCGTTTGTTGTCGTTGCACAACAGGTTCAGCCTGGGGATGTGGAGGCTGCTCAAATTAGTGATGCTATAGCACAAACAGCGGGGAGCTTTGATGCGATTAATCTCAGCTATTTAACATCTTTAGGAATGCAACAAAAAGCGTGGAATGACCCAATGCAACATTTGGGGGAAGGGCAATTAAAGCCTGGATATTCTCGTTATGTGTGGACGCCGGATGTGGTTTTGCCGGTTCGTTTGCGTGAAGGAATGATGACTCTTATCAATTTGCCTGCGTGGGAATTGATTGAAAAAGTGCATATCGGATCGCCAGAGTCTTTTGGCGGAGAAATTGCGGCGCCTAATTCATTGTTGTTGTATGCTGATCCGACTTATATAGGAGTTGACAGTAATTTGATTGTTTTTGGACGTTCTGGGAATCGGTATGTTTTTTATTTAAGGAGCGAGACTTACAATACGGATAGAATTACAAGTGCGGTTGTTGATGTATTGGTTGGTCCTAAATATACCCCTGAAAGTGTGGGCGGAAGCTTGAATTCAAATGATGGTGTTTCTGTGACAGCTTCAACTACAGGGAAGAAAGGAGGCGCTCCTGGTTGGAGCGGCGTTGGCAATAATAGTTTAACTCCAGGTGGAATGCAATCGCCAAATGTTGGTTTGAATACAGCGGGAAATGCTCCCCAAAATTGGTTAGGATCTGTTAACTCTAATCCAGAAAATTTACGCTTCGATATCGAAATGTTTATCCCTAATCCTCAAGATATTGATATTGCTCCAGAGCGCGTATGGCGTGATGAGATTTTTACTTATATTGATTTTGGTGACAAAGCTTTGACCATGACGCAACGTCCTGTGGTTAATTTGATCGTTCAAGGTGTGGAAGCTCCCGTTGGATCACGTGCGCGTGGCCCGAATAGTCGATTATTGGTTGTCGAAGGAATTGGCGATATGGTTTTGCGTAACGGACAAAAGATTATTTGTTTGAAATTGAGACGTGATCCTGCCTTTGGGTTGGATAGAGCCGATTATTCTGCTTCTAATGCAAGGACTTGGAATGCTGATCAACCATCTAATGTTTCTGAGCAAGACATAGGTGGCGTTTCCCAACAAATGAAAAGTCCGGGGATACCTTTGCCTGTGACAAATGGTGGCAATCAATATTCTGATCCGTATGCAACGGCACTAGATGCATATCAGAATAATTTATCTCCTTTGCCCAATGGGGTGCTTTCTTCTCAATCAGCTACTTCTGGCATCGCGAATGTGATGAATGGTGTGACGGTTGGTGGCGGTTCGTTTGGCGTGCCGATGGCGGATAATATTGCTATCGAGTTAGGTCAAGCAAATACAATTGGTGAGTTGGAAAACAAGTGGGATTCTGTTCTGGGGAGAAATAAAGATTTATTACATGGTTACAGTCCTTATTTTTCTATTGATGCTATGGCCGAAGGTGGTGCTCCAGAATTGTTTCGTTTGCGTATAGGGCCTTTGGACACAGTGAAAACAGGGGATTCTTTATGTGAAAAGCTTAGTCGTCGTGGTTTCGTGTGTTCCGTGATTAGAACGCAATAGTTGTTATACTCAAATTTAAAATAAATGTTGGGAAGAATGGAAGACAAAACATTAAACAACTCGTCTTTAAGTGAGCAATATGTAAAAAAGTCGAATCGGCTTTTGTTTGCTGGTGGAATTATTGGGACTGTTATTTTTTTGGTCCTGGTGTTGTTTTCCGCAGTTTCTTCTCCTCCTGAAGAGACCCCACTTCCTCCAATAGAATCTGGAGAAATTGGTCTTGGGATGGTTAATTCTGAGGAATTAAGAGGTGATGCATTGTTGGTTGCAAGCCCCGATTCGTTGGATTTAGATCGGATTATTGTAGGGGGATCTTCTGAATCTATTGTGACTTTGACGGCAAAAGGGAATGCAGTTCGTATTCATTCTATATCGTTGGCTGAAATCCAACAAGATGGTTTTATTATTGAAAGTGATTGTCCTCTAAAAGATCAGGAAATGCGCGTAGATAGTTCGTGCAATATCAAAGTATTGTGGAGCCCTGTTTCTGTACGACGTTTGCAAAATAATTTAATTATTCAATGGTCGGCTTCTGACGAAGTAACCGCATCCAAATTCCAAAAATTGATGATTACGTTGGTTGGGCAATCAACAGATTCTAAAGATTGTATCATTTGCGAAGATAGTGCGGCTTCTGCTTTGGCTGCCGAAAAGGGGACGTTAGATCCGGAAACGGGTATTTATTTGTCCGACACAGGGGAAGTGTTGGGCATTATTGAGCCAGAATTAGTTCCTATTAGTTTGCGTGGTGTTTCTATGGGAACAGTGAAAATTGCTACTCGGGAAGTTGTTGATTCTTCGGGGCAAGTGATTGGTCGGTTGTTAGCGGATAATACAATTGTTACGCCTGAATTAAAAGTTTTGGGTGCGGCGTTGCCTGTGACTTCTGTTTTGGACGAAAAAGGCATTGTTATTGGTGAATTGTTGAATGATGGAACCGTTATTAATGGTGTAAAAGATGTTATCGGTGTTCCTATGCCTGATGGGACGATTTTAAGTAATGGCAAAATTATCGGTTCTGTTATGCCGTGGTCCGTCGTTTTGAATTTATCGTCGAATGCTGTGGGTGTTACAAGAAAAGATGGGACGGTTATTAATCCTCAAAAACAAACAATTGGTCGGGTTTTACCTGGTGGGCTTGTTGTGGATGTTGAAGGAACTATTGTCGGAGGAGTTGTCCCAAAAGGATTGGCGATTGGTGCGGGACGTAAATTGTTGGGTACTGTTTTACAAAGTGGTAAGGTTTTTAATGCAGGACAACAAGTTGCGACTGTGACAATGGATGGAATCGTTTTGGATATGTCTAATGTTCCCATTGGTAATGTTGTTCGTGAAGGTTTGGTAATTGATCCTAAGGGGACTGTTGTTGCTTTTATTAATTCTGCGGGAAGAGCAATTGATAGAGAGGGAAAATCATTGGGGGCTTTAAATCCAGATGGTAGTGTGGGTGCTGGAAAAAATATGATAGGGGCTTTATTGCCTCAGGGTCGTGTGATTGGCTATGATTTAAAAATTCAAGGATTGGGTTTGTCCGATGGTTCTGTTGTTCGATTGAATGGCGATTTGATAGGAAAACTTCTTTCAACGGGTTATTCTGTTGACTTGGATAATAAAGTATTGGGCGCGGTTGTTCCTAAAGGAACCGCGATTGCTGAAGGTTGTGTGTTGTTAGGCATTATTAATTTGGATGGTCAAGTGTTGGGAGAAACATCTGAATTGGTGGGAACTGTTAACCCAGATAAAAAAATAATTGGTTCAAAGGGTGATATCATAGGAAGCGTTACACCTATCGGAGCTGTGGTTAACCCTGCAGGTGTGTTTGTCGGATTTGTTCGTATGGATGGTAAAGTTGTTGATAAATCAGGGCAAGTGATAGGATGTGTTAATCCCGCTGGAACTGTTGTAGATGAACATGGCGTCATGATAGGTCAAGTTGTGAAGGTTGGTACTGTTTTGGATGCAAATGGTAATCCGACGTCGATGACTGTAGTAGGAACGGATGTATTTGATGAAACTGTACGACGTATTGGGGCTTTAATTAACAATCAAGTTGTTAACGATGCTGGAAAGATTTTTGGTTTTGTGGCTCCTGACGGCGTTGTAATGTCTCCGAAAGGAACATTTTTAGGTCGTTTTTCAAATTCTGTTGGCTATGCTCTTAGCCCTGAAGGCGTACGCTTTGGGCGTGTTTTACCCGATTTGACAGTTGTTGGTATAGAGAAAAATGATATTCTCGGCGCTTTGATTGCCGATGGCAGCCAATTATTGAATATTAAAAATGAACGTATAGGATTTGTCCGTGCAGATGGTGTGCCTGTGACGTCGGATCAAGCGCCTCTTGGTGTTATTCGTGCGGATGGTAGTGTTGTTAGTGCCGAAGGATTGATTCTTGGTGGTTTGATGCCAAAAGGATTGGTTGTGGATTGGAATGGTTCGGTGATTGGATCCGTTGGGGATATGGCGAAAGTAGTGTCTGCTTCTGGGGATGAAGTTGGCGTTGTTAATTTAAATGGAACAGTTGTTCGTCAAGGAGCTATTGTTGGAATGGTTTTCCCTGAACCTTCTATTCCTTTGGGGGCCGACGGCTCTGTGTTGGGCTTTTTGACAATTAATGGTTCGGTAAATAAAGATGGCAAGCCTATTGGTCACATAACTGCGGGCGGAAATATTTTTGATAATCGAGGAAAAATTATAGGTTCTTTGGTTCGTTTGGGCGCTGTTGTTGGTTCTGGCTTGGAAGTAAATGGCTATTTAGAATTTGATGGTTCGTTGAAAAGTCAAGCTAATACGGTGATTGGCCATATGATGCCTAATGGTTATGTTGTCGATGATAACGGAGCTGAAGTTGGTCATTTGATTGCACGTCAAACAGTTGTTGATTTAACGGGGGGCTTTATCGGTATTGCGTCCGTTGATGGCCGTGTTTTTGGGAAAGATGGTGAATTTATTGGAGCTTTCCCTTATGGTGATTCATTATGGAATTCTAAAGATATTTTAATAGGTCGTATTTTAAAGGCTGGCGTTGCTGTTGACCCATCTGGACAATTGTTAGGGTGGGCACGTTATGATGGGACAGTTGTTAATATCTCAGGTCAAGTGCTTGGGATTGTTCAATCAGATGGTCGTGTTATCGGGGCTAAAAAAACAGTTATTGGTGCGTATATACCTTTCGGAACGTTGGCGTTTGATGAAAAAGGAATTACAATAGGGGCTGTGGACTTTAATGGTGTTGTGAAAGATGGTAAAAATTCTTCATTAGGAACTGTTATCGATTCACTTGTTATCAACAAGCAATCAGGAGTTGTCGGTTCAATATTGCCTGAAGGTTTCGCAACAAATGAACAGGGTAAGGTTTTTGGGACTGTTGCTCCAAATGCGACGGTTGTTCCGGGCATTGAAATAGAGAGTTTAAATGGCTATTTAAATCCGAATTTGCGTATGATTAATCAAGACAAAAAGGTTATTGGAGGCAGTGTTCCTTTTGGGGTTGCTCTGGGATTGGATTTGTCTATTGTGGGAAATGTGACGCCAGATGCGCGTGTTATTTTTAATCGTTCTCCAGTTGCAGTTGCTTTGCCAGATATGACTATGTATGATTCTGTTGGTAAAATGTGGGGAGGTATTATTCCATTAAACGTTGTTATAGGACGTGATGGACATGTGGTTGGGCGAACATCGGTTTCGAATGCCGTTTTGGATTTTGACGCAAAGAAATTAGGATCGTTGATGCCATTTGGTACCGTGTTTGGTGCAAATAACAAATTGCTTGGAATTGGAATGATGAATGGTGTAGCGGTTAATGACGATGCTAAGCCTTTGGGGTTTGTTGGTGTTGATGGTGCGGTTGTTGATAGTAGTGGTGTGGTTGTTGGTCGTGTGATGCAGGATGGCACGATTATTGAAACACTGAACCGAGATGTTTACGGTGTTATGCCGGATGTTGGAGATGTCGTCGCTTCTGGGGTTGCTATAAACTTGAAGTCAGAATTGTTGGGGCGTTCAATGCCGTCGGGACATGTACTTGATGCGAAAGATGATATTGTTGCATGGGTTTTGGATGATGCTACTTTGTTTGGAACGAATGGAGATTTGGCAGGCGCTTTAGTCCCTTATAGAACAGCGATTGATTATCAAGCCAATGTTTTGGGAAATACGACTGGTAACGGTGAACTTGTAAGTGTTCAAGGGGCTGTTATTGGGACTTTGGCCACGAATGGTGCCGTTAAAGGAAGTCACGTGTTAAAAACTTTAGGTGCTATCGTTCCAAAAGAGCTGGTTTCTCACGAATGTAAAATCGTTGGGCAACCACGTTTAGATGGTCGTATCATTGATGCAAAAGGAGTTGTTGTTGGTGTGTTGAATTTAGATGGCTCTGCCCAAAATTTAAAAGGAGAACCTTTGGGTGGTGTTGTCGTTAAAGGGTCTGTGATTGCTCAAGATGGAACATTGTTAGGTCGCACTTTACCAGATGCAGATGTGGTCGATTTATCAGGGGCGTCTATCGGTTGTTCTTTGTCCGATGGATCTGTGATTGACAAAAATGGTAACGTTATTGGTAAAGTTCTAAAACGGGGACTTGTTCTCGATAAAGACGGAAATGTTGTTGGTCGTGTAAAGCGCAATGGAAGCGTTGTTGATGCTTCTGGAAATGTTGTTGGTCGTGTTTTGGGCAATGGTGATGTTGTGAATACTTCTGGCAATGTCATCGGCCGTGTTGTTGATGTGAAAAAAGATCAATTACTTTATGGTGATGATGGTAAAATTTTGGGTTCTATGGACAAGGTGGGGCGTGTTTTCGATAATAAAGGAAGGCATTTGTTTGCGGTTGCTCCAGATGGCAAATTATATGATCCTGCGGGTAATTTAATAGGTTCTGTTGATGATGAAGGAAATATCCGTAATTTGGCCGGAGAGATTGTTGGCAAAGTTGGGAAAAATTCTGTTTCTGAATCGCCTAAGTATTTATACGGTGATAATGGACGTATTATTGGACGAGTTAAAGGGAATAAAATTTATGATTTGAACGGTAAAGAGATGGGGGCTGTTTTGCCCGATGGTACGGTAATGTTGCATGGCAAAAAGTTGGGAAAATTAGATGCAAATGGTAACATTATCAAAGATGCAGAGAAGGGAAAAGGTGTCGGCAGTATTCGAGATGGTAAGTTGTATGATGAAAATGGCAATGTAGTAAGCTATATTCGAGGGAACAAGATTTACGATTCTGATGGTAATTTGATTGGCGAAATCTTACCCGATGGCACGGTGATGTTGCATGGTGAAAAATTGGGTAAATTGGATGCAAATGGTAATATTATTGCTGACGGTACGGGGGGATTTATCTCTGGGAAAATAGAAGATATTTTAGGTAAATCTGAAATTGCAACGGAAGGTGCGCGTCAAATTGATATGGGAGGGCGCTCCCTCTTGATTTTGCCAGATAAAACGATTATTGATCCCTTGACAAACTCTATTGTTGGATATTTGGGAGCTGATAGTATACCGTATTCGACAAGTGGGAATCGGTTGTCGGATGATATGGATGGTTCTAAACCATTTATGCAAGAAGCGGTTAAGTTTACCCCTGAACAAGCACAACAAATGCAACAGATGTTGGCAAATCGCCGTCAACAGATGAAATCAAAAATATCTTCGAACAACGAATCTGGGGAGAGCCAATTATCAAAGTTGATTCCTGATGCACGTATTTTGGCGCGGTCCAATCCAAAAATTGCTAAGGATTTTGGGTCGAAGACAGTTTCTTCATGGCCTGTTCCAATGGATAGGATGATTTTAAAAGACAAGTCTATTCCTGCGGTTTTGTCGCGGTCAATTGACTCGCGTTATATGAGCGTTCCTGCTTCGGCGGTTGTTGAACGTCATGTTTATGCCGAAGATGGTCGGAATATTTTGATTCCTGCGGGCAGTAAATTAATTGGTAAGGTGAGTGGTAGTCCTGGCAAAAATCGTGTGGCAAAAGTTGAAATTTCTTGGGAAAGACTTATTCGTCCGGATGGCGGTTCTTTCACATTGCAAGGTGTTTCTGGCGATGCTCAAGGTCGTGGTGGTGTTGCTGGGTATTTGGATGAAATGTTCTTGGCTAAGTATGGAAAACCTTTGTTGCAATCCAGTTTGACTTCGGCGATTAGTTATATGATTGCGGTAGATGATGCGGTGACTCAAAATTCAGATACAGGGACTACGGTTCAATCGGATAAGTCTGAAGCAGCAAAAGAGGCCCGTCAAAATTTTGTCAGCGATATGGAAATGATTTTTAATCAAATGATCGAAGATTCATCGAATATTCCGCCGATTGTATTTATTCCTTCGGGGACTCGGTTAACTGTTTTTGCGATGGAAGATTTGTGGTTGCGGTCTGAACAAGATGATGAAGACGAATACGAAAAAAAATTCGGGACTGATTCTAAAGGGGCTCAGAATGCTCCTGAAGGCTATGGTTTTGCGAATCGTCCTTTGAATAAGGATAAGTCTTTTGGGAATGGTGGGACGAAGATTTTGCCTCAAAATGGTAATGTGACAACGGGGAATGTAAATCAAGGAACGGGATATTATGAACCTTCTTATGGTGCTGGAGATATTGTTTATGGTGATTTGCAAGAAAACGTTCGAACCAATACAGGTAAAACATCTTTAGAGGAAGTTTATTCTGATACCCCTATTGAAAATACAGGGATGCCTTCTGATGTTGGGCGTATATCTAAGCCTTTAGAAAATACGGGGAAAACACAAATAAAGAAATCTTTATTTTAGGAGAAGAGGATTGTGGCGGATTTATCCATTTCTGAAACTTATAAGGTTTTAGAGTCGGCTTTGCGGCCCCTTTCTTATTGGTATACCCAAGATAATGTGGAAGAGATTGCCGTTGACCATCCTGGTTCAATTTGGATACGGCGACGTGGGAGATACGAATTTCCTTGGATTGAACAGCAAGATTCTTCTTTAACGCGTTCCTATTTGAACAACATCCTTTACATTATTGCGAACAGTTATGACAATGCATTTAATCCCGTCGAAGGGACACCAGTGGTTTATGCGACGTTGCCAGGGGGGCATCGTTTTACGGGGATATCTGGACGGAACGTCATGTATGATAATGATGATTTAACGGGTGGTGTTGCTTTGGCTATTCGCGTGTATAGGGACGATTTAAGCATTGGCTTTTCGGACTTTAATTTATCGCAAGGGGAAAGGTTGAAGCGTCTTAATAAATTGCAAGGGGTTGAAGATCCAGATGATCCTTACGAAAGACTTTTACTTTCGATACAAAAGGGCGAACATGTTTTGATTAGTGGTGCAACGGCAACAGGGAAAACGACCTTTTTAAATAATATGATTAAATTGTTGGAGCCACATAAACGTGTTTTGACAATTGAAGATACTCGAGAATTAATTGTTCCACACCGTAATCGTGTTCACATTGTTTTACCTCGAACAGAGCAAACGAATAATTTTACTTATGCGAAGGTGATTGATTTAGCCGTGCGCTTTACACCAGATGCGATTATTGGAGGAGAAGTTTCGACATCAAATGCAGCGGCTTTATGGGAATTGATGGGATCTGGGCATGAAAATTGCTTTGCAACGATTCATGCAGAAGACCCAACAGAGGCTTATAAAGCTTTTGTTGCAAGGATTATGCGTACTTATCCTTCTATTGATAGGGATAAGACGTTATTGGAAATGAAAGAAAAGTTGAGAGTTGTTCAAATTAACCGTGCAGGAAATATGCGCGCAGTGACGGCGATTACATAGACTTAAAAAATGCATTGTAATAAAGAAAGTTTTTTTTTATAATGGATTTAAACTTATTTATGGGGGAGGACGTTGAATGTTAGAAGAAGTATTAAAAAAGGTGAAAAATCTTTTCAGAAAAGATTCGGGGAATCATTCTTTGTGTAAGCAACGTTCAGAAAAACAGAAAAATCAATTTATTATTGTTGGCCATGGGATGGTCGAGATGCTAGCGGTACTTGCTTTGGTAGGCGTATTGTCGGTAGGAGGTGTTACATGGTATCAATCTAGTCTACGGAAAGCAAAATCGAACGATTTGTGGAAAGAGGTTATGTTGCGAAGCATAGCGACGCGGACGGCTCCTGACTTTATGATCCTTAAAAATGGGGAAGAATTTAACTTAGCAGGCTTATCAAATACGACGAGCAATGGTTATACTATAAAATCATTAAAATCGAATGGAGCGTCTTATTATATAGAGTTATCAAATGTTCCGTCGGCGACATGTAAAACGATGTTGAAATCTGTGCCAGAGGGGGTACGCCATATTACAGTAGGCGATAGCACTATGTACGATGGAAGCGACAAGAGCATCTGTGACAGTGAAAGTGCAATGCGCTTTGCGGTGTGTTTTGGCGTAACATGTACGTCGGTTGATTTGTGCAAAAATGTAGACTGTGGAGATAATGGGTGGTGTAATCAGGCGGAAGGGATATGTTATTGTAATCAAGGTTTTGTGAGGGATGCAGCGAATAGCTCGTGCATAGTTGATCCGTGTCCGCCAGAAATGAGATGTTGCAATGGTGGTAGTAAATTTGTGTCTGGGGGAGCATGTTCATGTCAATGTCTATGGCCATGGATGGGGTCGGACTGTACAGAATTGGATAATGTGTGTATGCCGACGGTGTCGGGGCATTCTTCAATCGATTGTGGGGCTCATGGGCAATGTATAGAGGATCCGTCATCTGATGTTCCGACAAAGAGTCCAAAATGTGAATGCGATAATTGTTATAGCGGAAATTTATGTGATCAAAGAGATGAGTGTTGTTTTCAAATGATGGAAAATCCAAATTTATGTAGCGGACACGGTGATTGTTTTGATGTTAGCGATAGTGGCAGGTTATTCCTATCTTGTAACTGCGATTCCGGATACAAAAATACAAAGTTCTATTCGAAAGAGTATCACACCGCCGATGCTCTAGAAATGGGAGTAATTAGTTGCGATACGTGTGACACAGGGTATTATCGCTCTGATGAGAATACTTGCTCGGCATGTCCGACAAATGAAGGTGTTGAAGGTTGGTCACAAGAAGACAAGGCTACTACATTTAATGGGAGTTGTGTGTATCAAGTGCATGCTGATTGTGAAACGGTTTATTTGCCTCAAGGCGCTGCTTGTGTATTGGGAGAGTTGAATGGAGTATGTTCAGAGACCCATGAGTGTGTGCCGGATTGTGGTGAGACCGCATGGTGGAATGGTACGAACTGCTCATGTTTGGAAGGTTATTATTCAGCAGGCGGGATAATAGATAATGAGACACATACGTGTACAGCATGTCCGGAAAATTCATTTAATGAAGGAACGGGTAATACATCTTGTACGTGTGCAGTGGGATACTTTTCAGCAGACGGGACAACAAATAATGAGACGCATATGTGTACGCCGTGTTGTCCAGATGATCCCGAAAGTTTAGAGCCGAACTTTGAAAAATGTCCTCCGTCGACGACGGAGCCGGGACAAATGTCCTGTACGTGTGCAGATAAGGAATGGGTATCGGATTCATCGTCACAATATTATAACACATGCGCCATAGTGTGTGGAACAGAACTTTGTAATGAAGGACAATATTGCAAAGATGCAAACACATCGCACACGGAGCGTACTCCATTGGAATGTGCAGATTTACCCCCAGAGAAAGCGAGTATTTATGTAGGCGGACGTTTGTATACGAATTTTAAACCAGGTTTCACCTCGTGGTGGGACGCCGACAGCATTTGTAGAGCTTATGGTAGTTCATTGGCGACACAAGCCATTATTGGACATACGGGTGATGCCGCCCAGTGGGTTGAAACAGATTTATATGAAAAATGGGAAAAGGAGTTTCTTCTTAAAGGTAATAGAACATGGTTAGCAGACGACGTATCAAGTATACTCGCACAAACAGTGTCGATTAGTGGGAGTTTGCAGGGATTTGCTAGAGCAAGAACGGACAGTATAATAAATGAGTTTATTTGTCAAAAAGAATATACGCCAAACTGTTCAGAAAATTCAACGTTTGATCCTGCAAGCGGTTCATGTTTATGCGACATAGGGTATTATAATGCGGTGGATGGTACATCCGACAATGGTCAAATCTGTACTGAATGTGCCGATGATACATTCAATTATGAAAAAGGAAGTAAGTTTTGTTGTGGAGAGGGAGAGTACATTGCTGATACCAATGAATCAGATTATTTCCCCCATCCAGATCATTGTGCAACTATCCCGACAAGCCCCGATTTTTCATTTATGCTGAATGGCTATAAGATGGATATATATGCTACAAACAAGGTTCCTTCGTGGTGGGATTCCAATAATTTGTGTAAGGCATTGGGGCAAACATTGATGACAGCGGAAGCCGTAAAATGGACAGGTTCAAAGGCATCGTGGCAGGGGGTACCTGAATCAGTGATTCTATGGAATAATATTTCGCCATATACAAGCTGGACGAACTATACTTTTATGCAACCAGAACGGTATGGGGAAGGTATGTATTTCTATAGTAAGAGTAATGATCTAGGTATGCGCAACATTGGGTATACATCTAAATTAAAGTCCCCAGCCGGATATGATGTAGTTGTTGTATGCCAAGAGCCTTTCTCGAAGACTTGCCCTGCTAATGCAACCCTTACAGAAGAAGTGATAGTGGACTGTCAATGCAATGAAGGGTATTATGCCCAAGATGGTGGGCGTACTATGGCCTGTACGCAGTGTTCTTCGGGAACATATAATGTAGGCACTGGCAGCACAATGTGTTGCACTTCTGGGGTTGAATATATGAAAGATACGAACGAAAGTGACACTATTCCCCATCGAACAAGTTGTGCTACTATGCCTGCTGTTAAACTCGCATATCAAGAAGGTGGTACAACATATAATTATTATGGATATAAAAGAAATCTTAATTATTCGTGGTGGGATGCTGAATCTATTTGTGCTTCGGCAGGGGGGCGTTTGTTATCAATAGCCGAATATGGATCTGGGGATGGTTCTCTTGCCGATAGGATGATCTCCTATTGGGAATCTCAAGGGATTACCTGGGGCGGGGGAAATTACGGATATTATGGGACTTTTCATGTATGGACATCGGAATATCAATATGGTGGGGCTGCGAACCCGTATAAGACACTTGTGAATTTGATAGATTATAAAACATCATATTCGATGAAAACAAATGTGGGAACGATGAAAGGTGTCTTATGTGCAATACCATAAGGTGCAAAGACGTGTAGAGAATCAAATACCTTTTAAGTTGTTCTCAAGTTTTGTTGACGGTTGGTTTCTCTTATGCTTGGATAAATGGTAGCAATTTGGTGCGAAAAACTATTATTGTTTGGTGAATGGATACTATTTTATTCCGAAAGCTAATCATCGTCAATCTATAGTACTATAAGTGATGTTCAACGTATAGCTATTTATAAATTTTAAATTATTAGGAGCTAGGGCTTAACAGCCCCCTTTTCTTATTCGGACTATTTTATGAATGAATTAAATGTTAAAAACTTGCTCCCCCTTTCATAACACGATATAATCCAATCTAAACTTGTTTAAAAAAGGAAAAACCATGTCATTTTTAGGACGAATTGTTCGTGGGTATTGTCAAAGAAAAGTTTTGATTTTTTTTGCTTTGGGGCTTTCTTGTGGTGTACCGTTGAATTTATTAGGCAATACTTTGTCCCTTTGGACAGCAGAACAAGGTGTATCCTTAAAAGAAATTGGTTATTTTTCTTTAGCTCTTATCCCTTATAGTTTAAAATTTTTGTGGGCGCCGTTTATTGACCGTATTGCTTTGCCATTTTCTGATAAAATTGGCAAAAAGAAAACTTGGGGTATCATTTTTCAATTAGGACTTATTTTTTGCATTGTACAGTTGGCTTTTATTGACCCTGCCCGTCAAATACAAGTATTGTTTGCGTGGTGTTTTTTTGCTGCTTTTTTTGCTGCAAGTCAGGATATCGTGGTTGATGCTTTGCGGATTGATACTTTAGATGGTGATGAATTGAAAGAAGGTTCTTCTTTGTATCAATTCGGATATCGTATGGGGATGTTAATAACAGGGGCTGGTGTGATTGCACTTTCTGCCCAATTACCATGGTCTTATTGTTATGTTTTGTCGGCGTTTTTATTGTTGGCGGGTTTCGTTTCTCTTTTATTCACCAATGAACCAAAATTAGATATCGTCCACAAAGTGTCTTTTCGAGATTTGACCGTACAACCTTTTTCGGACTTTATTCAACGGCATAAATTATGGGCGCTTATTTTAATATTTATTGTGCTTTATAAACTCTCTAATGCAGTTTTAGGCAGAATGGCATATCCATTTTATTATGAAATAGGTTTTTCCAAAAATGAAATAGCTTTGGTGTCAGGAGCTATTGGCCCTTGGATTACGATGTTTGGCGTTTTTATTGGTGGAATTGTTATGGTGCGTTGGGGATTTTTTAAATCTTTATTTTATTTGGGATGTTTTGAAGTTTTTACCTCGTTCGCCTTTGCTGGATTGGCGTCGATGGGTAACAATGTGGCTGCTTTTTTGGCGGTTATTGCCTTTGACAATATTGTAGGTGGTATGGGTGGTGCTGTGTTGGTTGGTTTTTTATCTTCGTTATGTTCTCGTCGATATTCGGGGACTCAATACGCTTTGTTGACTTCTTTGAATATGGTTCCAGCTTCTATCGTTGCAAGCCAAAGTGGTGTTTTTGTACATATGATGGGTTGGGTCGATTTTTTCGTCTTGACTGGCTTTTTGATGATTCCTGCGTTGTTCCTTTTGTACTTTATTGGCGTCAAAGAATCAAAAATATCCGACAACGGATGACCCTCCGTTTATGGTGAAGCAGGCGCGTTTGCATTATCAAAAATGATAAAGTCTTTCTTTTCCCCAACGTTTAAAAGGCGTCGTCCCGATTCTTCAACCATATCAATATCCAAGTTTTCTGGAGATAAGGCTTTGACTTTTCTTTCCATCTTCTCTTTTTCTTGATCTGTTTGGGCTAGCACCATTTCGGCATGTTCGATTTCTTGAATAATTTCAATTAAACGTATAAAACCCCGTTCTCCTTTGATCGCATGGTAAGTAAAATAAAATGTGATAACTAAACCAATGAGAGGAATAATGAAAAGTCGTGGGTGCGCTTTCAGAGTGGAAAAAAGTTTTTTCATGAATGCAATCCATCTTTTGACTTGTCTTCGCCTTCTTGCTTTTGTTGAGTTGCGGGTGTAAGTGTCGGTAAGACTGTTGATGGAGTTGCATCTACATATGGTGGGTTTTTATTTTTATTGTTTTGCCCGTAAATGCTGACTTGGTTTCGGCCGTTTTCTTTCGATGCATATAACGCTGAATCGGCGTATTTCGTTAATTCTTCCAAATCATTAGATGTTGATGATTCTACAATTCCAAGGCTAATGGTAAAACGCACCTCTTGCGTATCAGTTTGAACTCGTAAATTGCTTGCCGCTTGACGAATCCTTTCTGCTATAGCAAACCCCTTTTGAATAGTTGTTTTGGGAAGGAAAATAATGAATTCTTCCCCGCCATATCGCGCAAAAATATCGCATGAACGAAGATTTTGTTGGCAGGTGTTGGCTAAAGCCTTTAATACTTCATCACCGCAGGCGTGACCATAAGTATCATTGACTTTTTTAAAAAAGTCAATGTCAAACATAATTACACAACTTGGCGCATGTATTTGCCAAGATTGGGTTAATTCTTTTTTCGCTAAAGTTTGGAATTGACGGCGATTGTAACAACCAGTTAAAGGATCTTTGACGGCCTTTTCAAATAAATCTTGTTCGTGTTGTTTTTGATTCGTAACATCTTTAAATGCTGTGTACAAAGCAACTTCGTTGTCCCAATCAATAACCCGAGCAGACATTTCTAACCAAAAGTTTTCTTGCGTCCCTGGCTTTCTGAGCAAAGCTTGAAAGTTTTCAACAATTGGTGTCTTTGATAATTGGCTCAACAATTTTTTCCGGGCGTTTGGGTCGACAAAATATTCCTCTGTTTTGAATTTTCTTGGGTCACGCATGTTGATATTAAATAGAATGCTGGCCTTTTCATTAACAAGCATTAAACTGTCATCTTTTAATTGAGAAATAATAATTGGGAAGGGGGAAGCTTGGATAATCTGAGGGGTTCTTTCTTTACTTGTTCGTAGTTCTTTTTGCAAAGCAAGGTTCTTTTCTTTTAATAACGAAAGTGAGGATAAAATAATGCAAAAAACAAGTAAGAAATACAGAAGAGTTTCTATCTCCCATGCCCGAATCTCTGTAGCTATTCCAAATGGGGTGACAATAATAAGGTAATAAAGTGCAAGTGTTAAAATCGCAAGTCCTGGTCCCTTTAGAAATTGCTTTGTGCGGTTTATTGGTAAAATAAAACAGCCGCCTAAAAAAACAAGGCCAGATACAAGATAAATGGATGGTAAAATATTTTGCCACGAAGAGTCAACGTGTAATGCAGTGACGGCAGAACCTACCATCGCAATTAAACAAACGAATAAAACCCATCCGGTCCCAATGAATTTGAATTTTTTTAACGATTGTAATCCACCTACAATCATTAAAACGACAGCTGTTGATTGAATAAAAATAGTAACTGTTCTGGTAAGATCATCGGGTAATGTTACGAAGCCCTTCTCCTTGAAAGTAAAAACAAAGATAGAAAATAAATTTTTAATGGCTAAAAACGTAAAGCCTAATGAAGCGCATGTTAAATCGTTTTTACTCTTTTCTTCATCATTACCTAGGAAAAATAAAGCAAAAGCTACAACGATTCCGCCGAATAATTCTGGAAAATAAAGACTCATCATCGTAAAAAACTTCTCTGGCATTTTTTGTCCTTTGGGTGGAAATTTAAAATTTTCTCCATTGTAAAGTCTTTTATTAAAAAATCAAAGTTTTTTTATATCAACTCTTGCAAAATACAGTGGTGCGCATTATATTTTTTCAAAACTTGGCAGAAAAGGAGAAAAGAAAATGAGCAAAGTAATAGGTATTGATTTAGGAACAACAAACTCTTGTGTCGCTATTATGGAAGGAAAAGACGAAAAAGTTTTGGAAAATCGTGAAGGTTCAAGAACAACCCCGTCTATGGTCGCTTTTACAAAAAAAGAAGAACGCTTGGTAGGACAACCTGCAAAACGTCAAGCGGTGACTAATCCGGAAGGAACGCTGTTTGCAATTAAAAGATTAATGGGTCGGCGTTATAATGATAAAGTTGTGGCCAAAGATAAAAACCTGGTTCCTTATCATATTGTATCTGGGGATAATGGTGATGCTTGGGTAGAAGTAGGTAACAAAAAATATGCTCCTTCACAAATTTCAGCTTTTATTTTGCAAAAGCTGAAAGAAGATGCTGAAGCTTATTTGGGTGAGCCTGTAACACAGGCCGTGATTACAGTTCCTGCCTATTTTGATGATTCGCAACGTCAAGCAACAAAGGATGCTGGTAAAATTGCAGGCTTGGAAGTGTTGCGTATTATTAACGAACCTACGGCTGCTGCGTTGGCGTATGGTTTAGAAAAGAAAAATTCTGGCACAATTGTGGTTTATGATTTGGGGGGTGGGACGTTTGATGTGTCTGTATTGGAAATTGGCGATGGTGTCTTTGAAGTGAAATCTACAAATGGAGATACGTTCCTTGGTGGTGAAGATTTTGACATGCGTATTATCTCATATTTAGCTGACGAGTTTAAAAAAGAACAGGGCATTGACTTGCGCCAAGATAAACTTGCTTTGCAACGCTTGAAAGAAGCTGCTGAAAAAGCCAAAATCGAATTGTCTAGTACTGAACAAACAGAGGTCAATTTGCCTTTTATTACCGCGGATGCTTCGGGACCAAAGCATTTGAATGTTACAATGACGCGGGCAAAGTTAGAAAGTTTGGTTTTCGATTTGTTGGAAAAGACGAAAAAGCCAATTGATAATGCGTTGAAAGATGCTGGTGTGTCACCAAAAGACATTAATGAAGTCGTTTTGGTGGGAGGTATGACTCGTATGCCTGCTGTACAACAATTGGTTAAAGATTATTTTGGAAAAGAGCCGCACAAAGGTGTGAACCCAGATGAAGTGGTTGCTGTTGGAGCGGCCATTCAAGGGGGTGTTTTAAAGGGTGATGTGAAAGATGTTTTGTTGTTAGATGTTACGCCGTTGTCTCTTGGAATTGAAACGTTGGGTGGAGTCTTTACACGCTTAATTGATCGCAATACGACTATTCCAACACGCAAATCGCAGGTTTTTTCGACAGCTGAAGATGGACAAACGGCTGTGACCATTCGTATTTTCCAAGGTGAACGAGAAATGACAGTAGATAATAAATTATTGGGGCAATTTGATTTGGTCGGAATTCCTCCTGCACCACGAGGCATGCCACAAATTGAAGTTACTTTCGATATTGATGCTAACGGTATTGTGAACGTGTCGGCTAAAGATAAAGCTACAGGAAAAGAACAAGCTATTCGAGTGCAAGCGTCGGGTGGATTGAAAGATTCTGATATCGAGAAAATGGTGAAAGATGCTGAACAACATGCTGATGAAGATAAAAAGAAACGTGAGTTAATTGAAGCTAAAAACAAAGCTGAATCTATGATTCACCAAACCGAAAAAACGTTGAAGGATTTAGGGGATAAGGTTTCTTCTTCCGACAAAGAAAATATCGAAAAGGCGATGAAAGAATTAAAATCTGTTTCTGAATCGGATAACTTGGATGATATCAATAATAAAACGGAAGAATTAATGAATGTTTCAATGAAATTGGGGGAAGCTTTGTATAAACAAGAACAAGCACAAGCACAAGCTCAACCTCAGCCTCAAGGAGAAACTGGAAGTGCTGAACAACATCAACAAGACCAGACTTCTGGAGATAATAAACAAGGCGAAGAAACAATTGACGCAGACTTCGAAGAGGTTAAAAAGTAAAGATTTTTCCCTTTTGTTTTTATTTTTAAGCCCCGTATTTTGCGGGGCTTATTTCATAAAATATTTATTAAAGAGGCTTTTTTATTGCAAGTAATACCTATCTATGTTAGAAGGACGTCACTATGGGAACAAAAAAAGATTATTATGAAGTTTTAGGCGTATCACGTTTAGCTTCTTTTACCGAAATCAAATCGGCATATAGGAATATGGCGAAGCAGTGTCATCCTGATTTACACCAAGGAGATAGTACGGCAGAATTACGGTTTAAAGAAATTAGTGAAGCTTATGAAGTCTTAGGAGATGAACAAAAAAAGTCGGCTTATGACCGCTTTGGGCATTCGGCTTTTGAACAAAACGCAGGTCATGGATTCGGTGGTTTTAATTTTTCTGGAGGTGGCTTTTCTGATTTCTTTGAAGATGTTTTTAATGGTTTTATGGGGGGGCAAACAACATCTTCAAATGCCGAGGAAGGTTTACGTGGCGCAGATATTCGTTATGATTTAGAAGTTTCTTTAAAAGAAGCTTTTACTGGAGTTAAAAAGAAAATCGAATTTTCGACTTTAGGTGTTTGTCAAGAATGTCAAGGGCAAGGTGGTTTTGGGGTTGAGGCTTGTTCGACTTGTGGTGGTTGTGGGCGTGTTCGACGCCAAAAAGGTTTCTTTTTAATGGAAACGATATGTTCTTTTTGTGGTGGCACAGGGAAAACGGTGAAAAAGGTTTGCTCTAACTGTAAGGGGGTTGGGCGAATTAAAGCATCAAAAACTTTGGAAATTTCTGTCCCCGCAGGAGTGGAAACTGGTGTTCGTATGCGTCTTGCAGGGGAAGGAGAAGCGGGGAAAAAGGGTGGTGCATCTGGAGATCTTTATGTTTTCATTACTGTGAAAGAACATAACTTTTTTCGGCGTGATGGCAAAAATCTTTTTTGTTCCGTCCCTATCCCTATGGTGATCGCGGCTCTTGGTGGCACTATTGAAATACCAACCATTGGTGGCGAAAAAGAAACAATTAAAATTCCAACGGGGATGCAACAGGGGTATGAAGTGAAATTACGTAATCGTGGAATGCCTGTGCTCCGTAGTTCTTTCTTTGGTGATTTGTTTGTGCGTGTTGATGTTGAAACTCCAGTTAATTTGAATAAACGACAAAGAGAATTATTACAAGAATTCGAAAAAGAAGGACAAAATAGCCCGACATCCAATGATTTTTGGAATGGGATTAAAAAGTTTTTTGAAGATTTATCTTGATCTGAGTTTAAAAATAATTGTTCTGTTGTTTTGTCGCCAACGTTTGTGTTTTCTGTTATTAAAAATAATCCCCCATCAAAATGGCGGGGGATTTTTTATGTATTTATAGCACAATCAATTATACTATTTTTGATTTGCAATTTCTTCTAATTTTTCGATTGGGAATGCACCTGGTTGAACTTGCCCATTGATGATGAACATTGGAACTCCACCCATTTGCATTTTCTTTGTATAAGTTGCATTTTTTGCTAACTTTGCAGAGATTTCTTCGGAATTAGCATCTTTCTTTAACTTTTTAGTATCCAATCCTAATTTTTGACCAATAGCAACCAAACCCTCTTCATTTACTTTTGCTCCTGGAGCCCCAACAGCTTCATGGAATTCTTTGAATTTCCCTTGTTTGTTTGCAGCATAGGCATATTTAGAAATGATAGAGGATTGATCTCCAAAGATAGGCGTATCAACCAAAATCCAGCGAATGTCTTTATTCTTTTTCACAGCTTCTGCCATAGACGCATTCATACGTTTGCAATATCCACAGTTGTAATCAAAAAATTCAATAACAACGAGTTTCCCTTTTGGATTGCCTAAGACTGTATTGCTTTTATCATTAACGATTTCATTAACGACTTCCTTTGGCGCTATAGGTTTTGGGCGGTTGGCTTCTTGTTTCTTTTGAAAAGCATCAAGACTTTGAATCAAAACTTCAGGATTGTCTATGATGAATTTTTTCAATTGCTCGTTTTGATTCTCATCGACAACTGTACCAGGAGTCTTTTTCCCACAACAATGAGAAAATGCCCCAAACAATAGCGGAGATATAATAACCGCTACGGCGATAATAATGGCGGAAATAAAGAGAGTCTTCGCAATTTCTGCCATGCAATTGCAATCGCATTTGCAATCTTTGTTTTCTTTAGAATGAACCATTTTTTTCTCCTTTATTAAAAATGTTTAGCAAGGACACATTTTGCATGAAAAAAAAAAAGAATCAAGACCCTTTTTTATTTTTTATAAGTCAATATTGTGACAAATTGCAAAAATAAACACCAAAATCTTGTGCTCCTAAAGGATTTTACCTAAAACGGTATCTGGGTATTTATTATAGAGAAAAAGGAGTGTTTTTCCATGTGTTTAAAGAGATTTAAAAAATTAATTTTTATGCTTTGTGCTTGGTGTTTTATCCAACCTGTTTTGGGAGCAGGGTTTCAATTGTCAGAATACAGTGTGACTCATTTAGGGCGTGCATTTTCTGGCGCGGGTGTTGTTGGAGATGATTATTCCTCCATCGCTTTTAATCCTGCGGGGATGGGATTGAAAAATTCCGGAGCGCAAATGGGCGCGACTCTTATTGCTATTAAAGCGAGCGTAAAAGGAGAAACCGTTAATGGTTTAATTACGTCGGGCAAGGAAGGAAGTATTCGACTATACAGTTTTATTCCACATGCTTTTACGCAGTATCGCTTTAATGAAAAATGGGTTGTTGGATTGGGGATTTATGCTCCTTTTGGCCTATCAACAAATTATAATAATGATTGGTTTGGACGTACACATGCGCTTAAATCGTATGTTAGTGCAATGGATATTGCTCCTAGTTTTTCTTATCAAGTCACGGATCAGTTTTTTGTAGGCAGTTCTTTTGTTTTAGAAAGAGCTAATGCCGAGTTGACGAATCGGTTACCCTCAGCTTGGGACGGTGAAAACAAAGTACGAGGAGATGATTGGACAATGGGATATCAAGTCGGTGTTATGTATCGTCCTCAAAAAGATACACGATTTGGTTTAGACTATCGTTCTAAATTCGTGCACGATCTGCGAGGAAAGCACAAAGTTACAGGATCTAAGGAATTTGGGGGTATGTTTAAAAATGGATATACTGCCGGTTCTGCCAAATTGACGTTGCCTGAACATGTTTTATTTTCTACCTATCACAAAGTTAACAAATTTGGGTTGTCTGCGTCGGCAAAATGGACTCGATGGAGTCGTTTTAAAAATTTAGACGTTTATTCTTCTAATTTTGTTGGCGGATATTCAAGGACAACAGAAAATTGGGAAGATGTGTGGATGTTGAGCGTTGGGTTGGATTATCATTACAATAATAATTGGACTTTTAGATGTGGTTTTGCGTTTGATGAATCTCCAGTCAAAAATCCAACTTACAGAACCGCACGTATCCCAGATAATGACCATTGGCTGACCTCTGTTGGATTAAGTTATTATCGTGAAAATGTCCAAATTGATGCTGGCTATACACATATTTATATTCCCCCTTCTAGAACATATAATGTTGCATCGGGTTCAACGTTGGATGCGAAGTATAATATGCAAGCGAATTTGTTAGGGGTTCAAATGCAATATCACTTTTGATAAGTGACGCTTTGTCTTTCTTTGTAAGAAAAATTCGTTTTTTTACGTTTAAATAAAAAAACTTTGCAATTTTTTGGAATTTGTTTATAGTAGGGCCGTCGTTAATGATTAGTTAAGAGGTTTGAAAATGTTTATTACTTCTGCGATGGCCCAGGTTGCAAACCAACCTGAAACAGTGGATGCGGCTACGTCTAATTCAGGGATGCGCATTCTTTTACAGTTGTTGGTTATCTTTTTTATTTTTTATTTGTTTTTGATTCGCCCTCAACAAAAAAGGGCTAAAGAACATAACAGAATGTTGAATTCTATTACCAAGGGCACTCAAGTTGTTTTTGGGGGGGTGGTTGGCAAGGTTATGCAAGTTTTGAACGAACAAGAAGTTTTAGTTGAAATTTCTACGGGAGTTCAAGTCAAAGTCCTGCGTTCCTTTATTTCTCAAGTTGTGCAGGATATGGACGTTATTCAAGATAAATCGAAGGCGTCCTAAAAGTAATAATGGAAGGGTTTTAAAATATGTTTGGTTATCCTAAATGGTCAGCGTGGATTGTTACAGTTATTTCTTGTTTTGGATTGTTTTTTGCAATTCCTAATATGTTACCAAAGTCTGTGTATGATAAAGTTCCCACATTTATGCAATCGTGGTGGCATCCTATGATGCTAGGATTGGATTTACAAGGTGGTTCTCATTTGTTGTTGGAAGTACAAATGAATTCTTTGGTGGATGAACGATTGAATTCTTTGGCGGATTCTGTTCGGACTTCTTTTCGCCAAAAAAGAATTAAATTTTCGGGATTAAGTGTAGAAAATGGTGCGATGAAGGTTAAAATTTTAAATGCCGATGATTTATACAATGCAAAAGCTTTGATACAAGAACAAGAAAAAAATATTTTTGAAGTGAACTCCCAAAATAATGAATTAAATGTTACTTATACAGATGTTGCTTTGACCGCTTTAAAGGCGCGCGCCATTGATCAATCTATTGAAATTGTGCGTAAGAGGGTAGATGAGCTGGGAACAAAAGAACCCTCTATTCAAAGACAAGGTTCGGATAGAATAGTTTTACAATTGCCGGGGATCCAAGATCCTGCAGAAGTCAAAGCTTTGTTGGGAAAAACAGCAAAAATGGCCTTCCATTTGGTTGATGAAGAAACTTCTTTGCAGGATGCTCGACGTGGAAAGATCCCTTCTGATTCAATGTTAATGTCCGGCGACGAATCGTTGGTTTTAAAGCGTGCTGTCGTTGTTGGTGGAGATCGATTGGAAGATGCTTCTGCAACTTATGGTGAAGGAAATCGTCCTGTTGTTCACTTTTCTTTTGATTCTGTGGGTACAAAGGCTTTTGGGAAAGCGACTCGCGACAATGTTGGTCGTCGTTTGGCCATTGTTTTGGATGGACAAATTATTTCTGCCCCCGTTATTGAAAGCGCAATTATAGGTGGAGACGGTATTATTTCCGGGAATTTTACTATTGAATCGGCGAATGGTTTAGCTCTGATGTTGCGTTCTGGGGCTTTGCCTGCTCCGTTAGAAGTTGTCGAGGAAAGAACTGTTGGCGCAGGATTAGGGACGGATTCAATTCAAGCAGGAAGCATTGCTTGCTTTATTGGTGCAATTCTTGTCTTTGTTTTTATGTTCCTTGTTTATGGTCGTTTTGGATTGTTTGCAAATCTGGCTTTAGTAGTGAATGTTTTATTGTTAGTTGGATTATTGAGTGGTTTGGGGGCTACCTTAACCTTGCCAGGTTTAGCTGGTATTGTTTTGACAATAGGTATGGCTGTCGATTCGAATATTTTGATTTATGCTAGAATGAGGGATGAAATTAAACTAGGTCGCTCACCATTGCAAGTTATTAATGCTGGATTTGAAAATTCATTTTCGGCGATTTTTGATGCTCAGATTACGACTTTTTTTGCAGCCGCGGTTTTATTCTTTATGGGCTCTGGACCTATTAAAGGGTTTAGCGTTACTTTAGGTTTAGGAGTTATCACGTCTTTATTTACAGCTGTGATGATTACAAAATTTTTGATCATGATTTGGTACACAGTTAAAAAACCAAAAACAATTGAAGTATAGGAATGAATATGAAAAATATTTTTAAGTTTCAACCTTCTCGGTTTATTAATTTTGTTGGACAAAGCAAGTATGCTTTTATTGTCGCGCTTATTTTAATTTTTGTCACAATTACGTCATTAGTGAAAAATGGTTTGAACTATGGAATTGACTTTTTAGGGGGTGTTTTAATCGAAGTGGAAAATACCGAAGTTATTGACATGGCGGACATGCGTGCAAAGACAGATCAATTGAATATAGGCGAAGTTAATTTGCAATCTTTAGGAATTTCCGGCAAAGAGATGATTATTAATGTTTCTGCAAATCCAAATGATGAAGGGGCTCAAGCTAGAGTCGTTTCTCAATTGAAAGAAACTTTGGGGCCAAATGTTGAATATCGTCGCGTTGAAGTCGTTGGACCAAAAGTAGGCGACGAATTGTTTAAGAAAAGTTTTTGGGCGTCCGTGTTCGCTTTGTTGGCAATTTCTATTTACATTTGGATTCGTTTTGAGTGGCAATTTTCTTTTGTTTGTTTGCTTGCTTTAGGATTTGATTTGTTTATTACTGTAGGACTTTTTTCGTTAACCGGTTTGGACTTTAACATGACTGTTATTGCTGGATTGCTATCTTTGGCTGGGTATACAACAAATGATAAAGTTGTCAATTTTGACCGTGTTCGTGAAAATTTAAAACTTTATCGTAAAATGCCCACTCCAGATTTATTGAACAAAAGTTTGAACGACACGTTATCCAGAACTTTATTAACTTCTATTACGACGATGTTGGTTTTGGTTGTGTTGTTGCTTTTAGGGGGGTCAACGTTGGCTTGTTTTTCAATTTGTCTTTTGTTTGGTATTGTTGTGGGGACGCTTTCTTCCATTTATCTTGCGGTTCCATTACTTCGGTTCTTTAATATTCGTACTATTGGAGCAAGGGCGACAGAAATTGGGCCCTATGCTGAAGCCGCGCAGTTCGAATTAAAAGCAAAAGAAGAGGGTGTGAAAAATAATCTTTGATTTTTCTTTGAAATGAATTAGTATCAAAGTTGCTTCTTTTTTATAAGGTGATGATATGGTGGAAGTCATAGTTGAACAGATAAGTGGATACGATGTTTTGCAAAATGCAGAAGGCGAGCTTTTGATTGCTATTCGTGCTCGTATGGAAAACGCTGAGAATCCGCGTGTTTTATATGATGGGAAAAAACAGGCCGTTTTTTATCGTAATTCGAAACAGACAATTGTATTGGACAAAATTCCAGAGAAATTTTCACACGCATTGATGCAAGTTCCTCAAGTTTTATTTGTTGAAGTTCAAGATGAGACAGTTATTCGGGAATATGTCGCTCCTGTTTTAAGTGTCCCTGTTATTCCCCGCGTTGGATAAAAATTGCACACCGCGCTCTATTCCCTTTTTTTGTTATCCCTTTGAGGCAAGTACTTCGCGTACTTTTTGGATGAGTTGTGATAACCCAAATGGCTTTGGTAAGAACGAGAACATTTGGGAATCGTCCTTGCCATGACGCGTAAAATCTTCTGAATAGCCGCTCATTAAAATAATTTTTATGTCTGGTTTTTTTTCTTTGACGATTTTTGCTAAAGTTTCTCCATCCATGCCAGGCATAACCATGTCGGTCAATAATAAATTAAAAGATTTTCCGCTTTCTATTGTTTTTAGTGCCGTTTCGCCATCATTGCATTCTGTTACGGTAAAGCCTTTGTTACGGAGAACGCAAGAAGAAAATGTGCGGACGGCATCTTCGTCTTCAACAAGTAAAATGTTAGCGCTACTTGTGGGAACAGTATGTGTCATTTCTAGGGGCTTATTGGAGGATTCTTCTTTTTGTGTAAAACGGGGAAGGTAAATTGTAAATGTTGTCCCTTCTCCTACAACGCTAGACACATGAATGTATCCATCTGTTTGTGTGATAATGCCATAAACGGTTGATAATCCCAATCCTGTTCCTGAGCCAGCGATACCTTCTTTTGTGGAAAAAAACGGCTCAAAAATACGATTTAAGTTTTCTTGTTCTATCCCGCATCCTGTGTCCGAAACGGTAATTACGACATATGTTCCAGGAATAATGATATCTGAACCAATGGAGCGTGCTTTTTTGACGGTTTCAAGAGAACTTTTAATCGTAAATGTGCCTCCGTTTGGCATAGCGTCGCGGGAATTAACAGCAAGGTTTAAAAAAACTTGAGTTAATTGAGTGGGGTCAACTTTGACATAGCCTAAATCGGGGGCATGTTTTGCTTTTAAAGCAACCTTTGGCCCAATGCTTCTGTGAAGCAAAGAAGTGAGGTCCGAAAAGGCGTCGGCAATATCAATCAATTGCGGTTTTAGGGGTTGTTTTTTTGAAAAGGCTAACAATTGCCGGACAACTCCTGCAGCTCTGTTTGCATTGTTTTTTATCTGCATAATATTAGCAAAAGAAGGGTCTCCCATTCCGTGTTTTTGAAGAAGTAAATCTGAAAATCCCATGATTGCAGTTAACAAGTTGTTGAAATCATGTGCGACTCCACCAGCTAGTTGCCCCATCGCTTGCATTTTTTGAGCATGTGCCATTTGCATTTCTAATTCTTTGCGCTCATTGGAATCTGTTAAATATAAAACAAAAGAAGACACATCACCTTCTTGGGCTCCATTCAAATATGATTTTAAAGGTGCAATGAATGCAATGGCGTTTCTGTTTTGTCCTTTTGGGAGAGGAAATGTGAGTTCACATTTTTCAAATTTTTGTGTGCGCATTAAAAGTTTGGATAATTTTAAAGGAAGATTTTCCTTGCTTTCTACATCAACTAAACTTAAAAAAGATTCGTCCTTTAATTCTTTAAAAGGTTTTAACACCATTCTTTGAAACATGATATTGGTATCCAAAATAGATAAATCAATCGCATCAATAATCACGACACCTAAAGGAGCTTGTAGAAGAAATTCATTTTGATTAACCAAGGAAGATTCTGTTGATTGGTGATTGTCCTCTTGTTTAATGACAATGCTTTGAAACATAGTTGTTCCATCTTGGTCAAAAGAGGTTTGATATACGCGCATGGGAAGCGTTTTTTTCCCCATTTTGAATAACACGTCACCGTTCCATGCCCCATTCATATCAGGCAAAGAACCTTTGATGATTTCTTGTAGATGATGCCCTTTGAGTTCATCTTTTTCAACGTTAATCCAATGACATAATACATCATTCATAAATTGAAGACATCCTTCGGAATCAACAATGTAAAGACCGACAGGCAACGAATCGATGGATTCTTGTAAAACAGCTTGCTCTTGATGAATTAAATTTAACATTTCTACTTCATCCGAAATGTCTTGAGCAATTAAAATTAAATCTGTGCCCATTCTTTTTAAGAATATGTGGAATGTTTTGTCTTCAAGTTCTATTTGAGCGTCAATAGGGCAACGTTTTGCGTAAGCATCTTTTAATTTTTCTAAAACGCTTTGTTGAAGCGTTTCTTTTAAAAATGCAAAAGGATCTGATTGTTTAAAAAGATGTTCACCTTTTTTATTACTGGCGACGATTCGCCCTTTTTTATCGCGGATCTGACGTGCATCTTTTTCTATATCTAATAAATCTCGCAACGCTTTGTTTTTAAACTTTAACATATCGCTTCCTTTTATTTTTTAATCTAGCAAATATCCAAAAAAGAATCGAGTGTTTTTTGAAAAGGACTCTATTTGCTAAAAAATCAAATTTTTTTTCTTTATAAAACAAAGTGTTGTTCGTTTTTGTTTCTTTTTAATTTAAAGATTCTAGGAAAATAGCTGTTTTTAGGACTATTTTTTATTTTGTTCTTTTAAAACAAAAAGTTACTTATAAAATCGTTTTTTGGGGTATGTTTTTGACTTTAAAAAAAGAAAGAATTTATTAATAAAAGTTAATACAATTATCTTTGTTTTTCATATAGTTATTTTTATTTTCAAAAAATTATAATTTTATAAAAAAAATGAGTTGACTCTTCTTTTTCGAATCCGTATCGTGAAGACCACAGCACTTTAAAGTAACTATACGTTGTATGTTTAATAATTTAAAGGATACCAAATGTTGGAAGTGGTAAAAACAAAAGAACCGGAGCAACACTATCAAATTGATATAGGGCCACTGCAGAACGTTATTACGCGTGAAGGGCAAACTATTTCGTTTGATGCAAATAAAATTTCTAAAGCTATTGAACGTGCGGGGCAAGCGACAGGGGAATTTGGAATGGATGAAGCTTGGTTGATTGCTGAGCAAGTCGTCAAAGTTTTAAAGCATCGCTTTGCGCATGGGACTGCGCCTGAAATAGAACAGATACAAGATGTCGTCGAACAATCATTGATTTCTTCAAACTATTACAAAACAGCACGTGCCTATATTGTTTACCGTGAACAACGAGAAAGAGCGCGCCAAGATAAAAAGGCTGTTGTTGATGTGATTTCTTCGGTTAATGAGTACTTGGATCAATCTGATTGGCGTGTGAAGGCAAATTCCAACCAAGGCTATTCTTTAGGCGGCTTAATTTTGAACATATCGGGGAAGATGATTGCTAATTATTGGTTGAACCATGTTTATCCAAAAGAGGTTGGTATCGCCCATAAACAAGGAGATTGTCATATTCACGATTTAGATATGTTGTCCGGATATTGTGCAGGATGGTCTTTGCGCATGTTGATAGAAGAAGGCTTTAATGGCGTTCCGAATAAAACGGAATCAAAACCCCCAAGACATTTGGTTTCGGCATTTTCTCAAATGATTAATTTTTTGGGTACGCTTCAAAATGAATGGGCTGGGGCTCAAGCATTTTCTTCTTCTGATACGTATTTGGCTCCGTTTGTTCGTTTTGAAAATTTGAACTATTCGCAGGTTAAACAAGCTATGCAATCGTTTATTTTTAATTTGAACGTGCCTTCTCGATGGGGGACTCAGACGCCGTTTACGAATTTGACATTTGATTGGACTTGTCCACAAGATTTGAAAGAAAAGCACCCGATTATTGGTGGTAAAGAACAAGATTTTACTTTCGGTGATTTGCAAGTAGAAATGAATATGATTAATAGGGCTTTCTTAGAAGTGATGTCTGAAGGAGATGCAAAGGGGCGTCCTTTTACTTTCCCAATTCCGACTTATAACATTACGAATGATTTCCCCTGGGATTCAGAAAATATTGATTTGTTGTTTGAAATGACGGCGAAGTATGGGTTACCTTATTTTTCGAATTATTTAAGTTCGGATATGAAGCCATCGGACGTGCGGTCGATGTGTTGTCGGTTGCGTTTGGATTTGACGGAGTTAAAACGTCGTGGTGGTGGTTTGTTCGGATCTGCTGAGCAAACGGGCTCTATTGGTGTCGTGACTTTAAATTGTGCTCGATTAGGATATTTGTACAAAGATGATAAAGACGCATTGTACAAGCGCTTGGATGAACTGTTGATTTTGGCCAAAACGTCGTTAGAGTTAAAACGGAAAACAATTACAGACCTTATGAGCCAAGGGCTTTATCCATTTACAAAGCGTTATTTAGGAACTTTTAGAAACCATTTTTCTACAATCGGCGTTAATGGCATTAATGAGATGATTCGCAATTTTACGGACGATGCTCATAATATTGCAGATGAGTATGGGATTAAAATGGCCGGTGATTTTTTGGATTATATCCGCCAAAAGATGATTGAGTTTCAAGAAGAAACTGGGAATATGTATAATTTGGAGGCAACTCCTGCCGAAGGCGCTACCTATCGTTTTGCTCGTGAAGATCAAAAACGTTTCCCAGATATTTTACAAGCAGGAACGCATGATGCTCCATATTATACAAATTCTTCTCAATTGCCTTCTGGTTATACGGATGATCCTTTTGAAGCATTAAACTTGCAAGATGAATTACAAACAAAATATACAGGAGGTACAGTCTTACACCTTTATATGAACGAACGTATGTCTGATTGTAAGACTTGCCAAGCTTTTATTCGTCGCGTTCTTGAAAATTATCATTTGCCGTATGTGACAATTACCCCGGTGTATTCGATTTGTCCAAAACATGGGTATATTTCTGGCGCGCATAAATTTTGTCCGACTTGTGATGAAGAATTAATTGCCGAAAAAATGAAGCAACTTCAAGTTTCGGCATCTTGAAAAAAGGAGAAAAAATGAATTCAAATATAGAACAATTATTGTTAGATTCGGAACGTCAACCTGTTGAATGTTGGACTCGTGTGATGGGATATTTTAGACCTGTGAGCCAATTTAATCGTGGTAAGCAAAGTGAATATGCTGAACGAGTTTGGTTCACTCAAGAAAAGGCAATAAAAAAGGATTCTTGTTCGCGCCAAGTTGTGAATGGTTGATTTTAAAAGGACTGCTTTAGCGGTCCTTTTTTAAGAGAGATATAATGTTAAAAATTGCTGGGTTCGTTCCTTTTACGACAATAGATTTCCCTAAAAAATTATCGGCTGTTATTTTTTGTCAAGGATGTCCTTTAAAGTGTCCTTATTGTCATAATCCTCAAATGCATGAAAGCGTAGAACAATCGGATGTTTTATGGACGGATGTATTAGATTTTTTAAAAACGAGAAAAGGTTTGTTGGATGGCGTTGTTATAAGTGGTGGAGAACCTTTATTACAGAAAAATTTGTTTGATGCTATCGTCCAATTAAAAGAAATAGGCATGCAAGTAGCATTACATACTTCGGGTGTGTTGCCGTTGCCATTAAAGGAAGTTTTATCTTTACTTTCATGGATTGGACTAGATATTAAATCCCCATTTGATAAGTATGCACGAGCGACGGGAACTTTGGAAGCGCAAAAGGTTGGAGAGGCGGTTTGTACCTCTTTGGATATGATTTTAAAGTCGGGCATTCCTTTTGAAACAAGAACAACAACGGATCCTCGCGTTGTGACAAAAGATTATATTTTGATTATTGCACAACTGTTAAAAGAAAAAGGTGTAACAGATTATGCTTTGCAAGAGTATCGTCCTGCCAACAATGGGCGTATGCTAGAACCAACAGAATCTGAAGTGCAATCGTTTTATGTGGATGTTGATTTTTTAAATCGAGTGAAGGCCCTTTTCCCGAATGTAACTATTCGTCGTGCCTGATTGTTTTTTTAAATAAGGCGAGAATTCTAAAAGAACTTGTTTGTAAACGTGCTTTTTAAAGTCAATAACGTGAACAGGCAAAGTTTCTGGTTTTACCCATTTAAAATTATATAATTCTTTATCTTTTCTATTTTTTAAATCTTGAGAAAGACTTTTTCCTGTATATAAAAATAAAAACCATTTTTGGGTTTGTCCTTTGAACGGCTTTTTTATCTCTTTTACCACCCATTGTGGGAAATCATAAGTATACCAATGTTGGCTTTGCGCAATAAGGCGGACATCCTTTATTCCCGTTTCTTCAAAAAGTTCTCGATAGGCAGATTCAATGGGTGTTTCGTTGGAGTCAATTCCTCCTTGTGGCATTTGCCATGTTCTTTTGTTCGTATCTTTTGCACGCTGCCCTACCAAAACTTCTATTTTGTCGTTTATAATCATTATGCCCGCATTGGGACGATAGGTTTCTAGTGCCATCATTTTTTCCTTTTTTAAAATAGAGCAGAAACGGGGACAAATTGAAAATCGCTATTTTTATTTTCTTGTATCCATTTTGAAATCGAATTCAATACAATAGGGACAAAAGGGAAAATTAAAATTGTTGAACCATTTTGTTTCGCAATTTCTTTTGCTTGTGCAAAATAACTATCCAAAGCTTCTGGATATATATTGTCTTTAATATTCATGTCTATAGTTCGCGTTGATGGTAAATCCAGTGGCGTAGTTGATAGAAAAATTAATCCTTTTTCCAAAATCATTTCCTGTATTAAAGGCAAAAAAAACGGCATATTTTCAAGAACTGCAGAATCTTTTGATAAAAATCCAGAGATGGGAATAGGCTGATTTAATATTTTTATTAACACCTCTTTGTTTTGTTCTGGCGTTTGAAAAGAATAAATAGCATTCTTCCCCGCATCGTTATTTGGGAAATTGTCTGTTTCTGTCGGTAAAACGAGCATTGTTTCAAAACCGTTTTGTCGCGCGGCTTCCAATAATTCTTTCAAGTTTCGGGTGTCTGTTGAAAAAGCAAGAGTTAGATTTTCTGGAAGTGAGGTAAAAGCATCTAAAGTCTTTTTTTCGTGTAGCCCCAAGTCAGACACAATTAAAGCAATCTTCTTTTTTGACGGGTCTAAAGGAAAATTTTTTTTATATTTTTCTTTTGCGTTTGTTTGCATTATTAGTGGGGTGTCGGCTTTAATAGTGTTGAGTGCTGTGTTTGAAAAAATATATTTTAGTTCTTTTCCGGATAAATCAGCTTCTTTTTTTGGCATAGGGGCTGGAATATTCGAAGAATCGTTTACTAAACGAGAAGAAATATTTTGTTTGGAATACAAAAATTCAGGAACATAAAACGATATTTTCGGATGCCATTTTTTTTCATGCTCTATAATTTGTGTGGTCAAAAAGATAGATCTTCCCATCAAATAGAATATTAAACATAAAACAAAGATATGAATAAAGCGCATTTTATTCCTTTTGATTTTGTTGATAAATAGAAATAGATGTCAAAATATCCATAGCTCTATCCAGTTGATAATCTGATTTTTCGTCTTTGTCTATCCCGTTTTTTTCTTTTTTATTGTTGTCGGGTTTGCTTTTTTCGCCTTCTTCTTGTCCTAATGCTTTAGGTAAGCTTGATTCGCTGTATCCTTCAATGATGGGTAACTCTTTGATTTCTGCCCGTGGAATAAGGACATCAGGCTCAATGCCTTTGGCTTGAATAGAACGGCCAGATGGCGTATAATATCGAGCGGTAGTCAATTTTAAAGCGCCATATCCAGGGATAGCTTTAACGCTTTGAACAGATCCTTTTCCAAACGAAGGTGTTCCGATCAGAACAGCACGTTTGTGGTCTTGTAAGGCCCCTGCAACAATTTCGGATGCTGAAGCAGATCCTTCGTTAATTAATACAACAATAGGTAGTCCGCCAGTTAAATCCCCAGCTGTAGCGGATAAACGGGATGTTTCTTCTGGCTTTCTGGAGCGTGTCGAAACAATTTCCCCTGTGTCCAAAAATACATCAGCAACGCCAACAGCTTGTTCTAACAATCCACCGGGGTTGTTACGTAAGTCTAAAATAAATCCTTTGAATTTCTTTTTATCGGAAGAGGACATTATTTCCTTGATTGCCTTTTTGACGTTATCTGTTGTCATGTCGCTGAACGTGATAATGCGGATATAACCTATGTCCTTTTTTGCGCTGAATTTAACAGATTCGATTTTGATAATGTCTCGAGTTAAAGTAACGTCAAACGATTCTTGACTTTTTCTAGAAATGGTTAATTTTAATTTAGTTTTTGGTTTCCCTCTCATTTTATCAACGGCGTCTGTTAAATTTAAACCCATAACGGCCATTCCATCAATGTGTGTGATCAAATCGCCTGGTTGTAATCCCGCTTTGAAAGCCGGTGTATCATCCAATGGAGAAACAACTCGGACAAGGCCATTTTCCATAGATACTTCAATACCAATGCCTCCGAATTCACCTTTTGTTTGAACTTGCATGTCGTCAAAAGAGCGATCATTTAAAAAGCCAGAATGTGGATCCAAAGATGATAACATACCGTCAATTGCGGCTTCGATTAATTTTCTGTCCGAAGTTTCGTCAACGTAATCTTCCCGAGCCATTTGGAATGCTTCACCGAATAAATCCAATAATAAATAAGGGTCATCTTTGATGGTTTTCGGTTGTGTAGAAAAGCTTTGCGTTGATAGTAGTAATAAAGCAATGCATGAAATAAAATTTTTTTTTGTCATTTTCTTCCCTTTTTTTGTTGATAAGCGAAGAACCATTCTGATGGATTTAGAGGTTCCCCCTCTTGTCGAATTTCAATATATAACTTTTGAGGTTCTGTTGTCGACATATTTCCGATAGGCTCTCCCGTTAAAATGGTTTGACCTACTGTTGCGTTGATTTGTCCAAGTCCAGCAAGCAAGGATACAAAGCCTTCACCATGTTCAATAATCAATAAGTTACCATAACTTTTAAAAATGCCTGCAAATAAAATAGTGCCGTCAAATGGAGAAACAACTTGCGCCGTTGGGCGTGTTTGCATCGTTATGCCTTTTGCTTTTAAGCCAGATTCTAAAATATCTCCGTAACTTTGTATGATTTTCCCTCGTGCTGGCAATGGAATATTTCCTTTTGATTTCATAAATGCCAAACTTTGCCGAGATATTGTGGGGATATCCTTGATAGGAACAGGTTTATGTCGTTTTGCTAGTTGGGATAATTGTTGCCGTTCTTTTTGTAACTGATTGAGTAAATCTTTTAAATCTTTAGCCTGCTTTCCAAGAATTTCACTTTTTTGTTTGGCTTGATTGCTTTCTGTTTCAAAATGCGTTTGCAAAACGAATTTTTGCTTCATGAGTTTTTCCATGTTTTCTTTTTCAGTTTCTAATCGTGCTGAAGCCACTTTAATTTGTAAAGTTTGGCTGCGCATCGCTGCCTGTAAAGAAGTAAGCATGTCTAAATCTTTTTGTAATTGTTCTGTGCCTGCTTGCAAAGAATAACAGCTTTCTTTTAATAAAATCGCAGAGCGGAGTGTTTGAACGGGCGTTTGTGTTTGAAATATCAATATTTCAGGGGGGTTAATTGCGATTTTTTGTAATCCACTTAATAATTTCATTAATTGACTTTGCTTAATCGCGAATTGTTGTTTTAAAGAAGTTTCTTGAAGTTTTAATTCATTCAATTTTTGTTCTAATTTATTTAGAGTTTCTTCAAAATCTTGAACAGAGGAAGCCGCTTTTACCATCTTTTTTTGTACTAAAGAAACTTCGGATGCAACGCTTTTGGCTTTTTCCTGTAATTGTTGATGTGATTTTTGTTCTTCTTTTATTTTTTGTTGTATTTTTTGCAAATCTGCATTCGATGGAATGGCCTGTACCACCGTTCCATGTCCTATGGCTAGACACAAAAAGGAAAGGACAAATATCTTTTTTTTCATTTTTCTTTTTTTATCAATAAAGAATTCCCCGTCATTTCTATTGGCTTAAAAAGGTGCATTAAATCTAACAATGTTGGCGCGATATCAGCTAATTTTCCTTCCTTAAGCCCTTTGATGTTTTGGGGCGGATTGACCAATACAGCTTTTACAGGAAAAATCGTATGTGCGGTATAAGGAGCTTTTGTTTCGGGATCTTGCATCAATTCAGCATTTCCATGGTCAGCTGTGACGAACATTGTTCCACCAACCTCTTGCAACACTTTTTCCAGCCTCCCCAAACAAGAATCAACGGATTCAATAGCTTTAATTGTAGCGTTTAAAATTCCAGTATGTCCTACCATATCACCGTTAGCATAATTGACAATGATGGCATCAAATTTTTTGGATAAAATCGCATCCACTAGTTTATCCGTGACTTCACAAGCAGACATTTCAGGTTTTAAATCGTATGTTGTAACTTTCGGACTAGGAACAAGGATTCTTTCTTCTCCCTTGAACATTTTTTCTTCGCCTCCGTTAAAAAAGAAAGTGACATGAGCATACTTTTCTGTTTCGGCAATACGAAGTTGTTTTTTCCCATAATCTTCTATGACTTGTCCGAAAATGTTTTTCAAATCTTCAGGAGGGAAAAGAGAAGTTAACCATTTTGTGTGTTCTTTTGAATATTCAGTCATGCCTGTGGCAACTTTGAAATGAATAACCCTTGAACGGATGGCTTTTGTAAAATCGGGGGCTAAAAGCATTTCTAAAATTTCCCGAGCTCTATCAGAACGATAATTAACCATTAATACGCCATCTCCGTCACACATTCCTTGATAATCTCCGATAATGGTGGGAAGAATAAATTCGTCCGTTTTCTCGTTTTGATAAGACGCACTAATGGCTTCATTTGCTGAGGCAAACCGAGGCCCTTTTGCTTCGACTAAAGCATCGTATGCTAATGTAATGCGTTCCCAACGATTATCTCTGTCCATTGCATAAAAACGTCCGCTGATGACGCAAATTTTTGTGTTTTTTAAATTTTGGGTTCTTTTTTCAAAGTCTGCGATAAAACCTTTCCCCGAATCGGGTGGAGTATCACGACCGTCTAAATACGCGTCAACACATACAGGGATGCCCGCATCATCTAATATCTTTGCTAAAGTGACAAAGTGGTTGATGTGTGAATGGACACCACCAGAGGACATAAGTCCCATTAAATGGCATCGTCCGTTTGTTTCTTTTAATTGTTGTATGAAATCTATTAATGTCGGATTTCGAGAAAGAGCCCCAGAAGCAATAGCTTTGTCAATCCTTGGTAAATCTTGCATTACAATACGACCTGCTCCCAGATTCGTATGTCCTACTTCGGAATTGCCCATTTGTCCGTTTGGCAAGCCAACGTCTAGTCCAGATGTTTTCATCATGGTTGATGGATAGGTGTCAACCCATCTATTCCAATTGGGCGTATTGCCCATTGCAATTGCGTTATTTTCTTTTTCTTTTCTGTATCCCCAACCATCTAAGATGCACAAGATAACAGGGCGTGGTATTTGTTGAATCATCTTTTTTACCTTTCTCTATTTTTTTCCTATAATATAAGAGAGAATCAGAAAAAAAGGGAGTCTTTTTTAAAGATTTTAAATGTTGTGTTGCATTTGATTGCAAAAACAAGTAAGAATAACAGCAGAAGAACTGTATAGTATTTTATTGATGTGGTGGTGGGGAAGGTAATGATTTCATTGTATTTTGCTTTTTTATTTGGTTTGTGTATTCCTTTGATTGCAGGGCGATTTGGAAAGTTTTGGGCAGCAGACTTAGGGAGTGCTTTTTTCTTTTTGTGGCACAAACCCCATTTACCTAAAGGCATAAATTTTTCCAGGCAAGTATATTTAAGAGCAAAATGGGTTAAGTTATTTTTGTTTAGTCTGATGTGGGGGGGGACTATGTTTTTTTTATTTTGTTCCTTAAAAGTGTTTTTCCCGCCACAAGCATATGTTTGGTTGGCTAGTTTTTTTTGTTTGTTAGCGTTGCTTGCTGTAATTGATGCTCAATATTTTTTATTGCCTGATGTTTTTACTATTCCTTTGTTGCTTTTAGGATTTGGTTATGCTATTTGGGGGGGACAGGTTTCCATTGAAATGAGTTTTATCGGGGCTGTTTATAGTTATTTATTGACATCTGTTTGTGTCCTTATTGTGCATCCTTTTTTGAAGGATTGTTTTGGCGCAGGAGATGTTAAAATGTTGACGGGTCTTGGAGCTTGGTTCGGCATTGATGGCATTAGTATTGTGTTAATTGTTTCTGTTTTTTCCTTTTCTATTTTTGCATTTTTGGAAAGGAAAAAAACTGGGGCTTATGGTCCACACTTGGCAATAGGTGCTTTTGTCGCCTTATTTGCTCTGCGATTTTATGCTCTTGAATTTTTTTAAAAAAGAGTTGATTATTTTTTCTAAATGTTTAAAATAAACAGCATTACTTTTAAAGTTTTTAAGAAAGTCTATGCAGATGAGCAAAAAAGAACCCATTGAAATAGAAAAAGAAATTGAAAATGAAACTATAGAAAACGCCCCTTTGACGGTTGGTGATACTTTGCTTAAGGCGCGATTGAGAAAGAAAGTTGAAATCGACAAGATATCGAGTCTTTTATGCATTCGAGCTATTTTTTTGCGAGCGCTAGAGAATGGTGATTACAAGGCTTTCCCAGGTCAGGTTTATGCATTTGGATTCTTGAAAAGTTATGCTCTGTATTTGAACCTTGATGCTGAAGCATTGTTGACAAAATATCGTCAAGAAACGAATTTTATTGAACCTAAAAGTGTTGACATTCCCGTTCCAGAGAAACAAAGTTTAATGCCAGCATTTAGCTATATTCTTGTTGGGCTTTTGTTTGTGTTGATAGTCGCGAGTGTGTGGTATTTTACGTCTTATGTTAATTTGCCAAAGGAAGTTGTTTTACCTCCTATTGTGGAAGAGGAAGAAGTAGCGTTGCCTAATCCAATAATGATTATGGATGCGCCAGTGATTGACATGGGAACGGCTGTTGTTGAAACATCTTCTTTGATTAAAATTGTTGCTAAAAAAGATGTATGGGTCGAAATTCAAGATGGAGATACGTTTATTTTAAACCGTGTTTTAAAGTCTGGAGAAACCTTTGAGGTTCCTCCTGAAAATAGCGAAACAATGAAATTGAAAACGGATAATGCGGGCGCTATTGATATCTTTGTTGGGAATCAACTTGTGACGGCGTTGGGTCCAGAGGGCGCTGTGCGTTCGCGAATTTCTTTAGCTGTGGATTCTTTGAAAAATCGTTAGTGGGATTATATCCTTCTACAGAAGGGGCTGTTGTAATAACCCCCTTTTTTCTTTGCGTAATAAAAAGAGGAAAATATGAGTTTTGAATCAAAATTAGAAACAGTTATTGAAAGATTTACAGAAATAGAGGCGTTGCTATCTCAAGCTACAGATGGTGCAAGCATTGTGAAACTTTCAAAAGAACAAAGCCAATTGCAAGATGTTGTTCAGTCTGGTTTGAAATGGAAAAAAGCCGTGCAAGATATGCAAGAATATGAACAATTGATGCAATCTTCTGATGATGCTGATTTAAAAATGCTAGCAGAAGAAGAATATTATACTCTAAAAGAACAATTGCCTAAATTGGAATATGCCGTTAAGCTTTTGTTGTTGCCAAAAGATGAAGCTGATGAAAAAAATGCTATTTTGGAAGTTCGTGCAGGAACGGGAGGAGAAGAGGCTGCTTTATTTGCTGCTAATTTGTTTCGTATGTACGAGCGTTATGCAGTCCTTAAAGGATGGCGATTTGAGGTTTTGGAATTGAATGAAACAGGGCTCGGAGGATATAAAGAGGCTATAGCTAAGATTGCGGGGAATAGTGTTTTTGCTCTATTGAAATTCGAATCCGGAGCTCATCGAGTTCAGCGTGTGCCAGAAACAGAAGCAAATGGACGTGTCCATACTTCGGCTGCAACGGTTGCTATTTTGCCAGAAGCAGAAGAAATTGATGTCCAAATTGATGTGGAACGAGATATTAAAATGGATGTGTTTCGCGCTTCAGGGGCTGGTGGACAACATGTGAACAAAACATCTAGCGCTGTGCGTTTAACGCATATTCCAACAGGGGTTGTTGTTGAATGTCAAGAGGAACGTTCTCAATTCAAAAACAGAGATAAAGCTATGGCTAGATTGCGTTCTAAATTGTATGATATGCAACGCAGTAAAATTGATATGGAACAATCTTCGTCAAGAAAAGAACAGGTGGGTTCAGGTGATCGTTCAGAGCGTATTCGTACGTATAATTACCCTCAAAGTCGTGTGACAGATCATCGCATTAATTTAACGCTTTATCAATTAGAAGAAGTTATGGCAGGGTCTGGATTAGATGTGTTTATTAAGGCTCTTGTTGAAAATGATCAGTTAACTAAATTGTCTGAATTTGAAAATGGATAAAGTTATTTTGAACATTGTTCAACAATTAAATGGATTTTCGGATTCGCCCTTTTTGGATGCGCGTTTTTTTGTCCAAGAAACACGGGACATGGTTGTATTACAAAGTTATATTGAACGACGTAAAAAGGGTGAGCCTGTTTCGAAAATTATTGGACACAAAGGTTTTTGGTCTTTGGATTTAAAAGTGACAACAGAAACTTTGGATCCTCGCCCAGATTCGGAAACGTTGATTGATGCCGTATTAAAACATTTCCCAGACAAAAAAAAGCCTTTTCGAATATTGGATATTGGGACTGGAAGTGGATGCCTTTTACTTGCTTTGTTAAGTGAATATCCGAATGCGAAAGGAATAGGGATAGATATTTCTATTCATGCTTTGGATGTGGCTAAAACAAATGCATGTGGATTTTCTGCAACTTTTCAACAGTTGGATTGGACTTCTCTAACATGGGCAGATTCTTTGGGACAATTTGATGTGATTGTTTCGAATCCCCCCTATATCCGCACGGCGGATATACAGACTTTGGATGCAGAAGTAAAAAAATATGATCCTTTAACGGCTTTGGATGGTGGCGTGGACGGTTTGAATGCATATCGAGCCATTGGTAAAAATATTGCAAAATTATTATATCCATATGGAAAAGTTTTTTTCGAAATAGGTCAAGGGCAAGAACGAGATGTAAAAAAATAACACCCCTGTCTTTTGTGGAGCAATATTTCGATTTAGGTCATATTGTGCGGTGTTTAGTGTTTGAAAAAAAATAAAAAGCGGGAAATTACTCCCGCTTTTCTTTTTGAGTTATATTTTGATAATGCCTCTTGCGAAAGCATATATTCCCAAAAAGCAAATCCAACAATAATGGCCAGGCCAACTTCATGTCAAGTGAATATAGGTTGGCCGTATGTAATTGGTGTGATTAATGCTGTTGTGAATAAAGATAAAGTTTTTATTTTTGTGAAAGATATTGTTTTTAATTCAAATAGGGCCTATCTTCTTTTAAGAAAAAAGGAGATTCTTATGTCGATAAAAAAAGTTGTTAATGGTGTTTATGCGGTTGGTTCAAAAGACCCTTATCGTCCGTTGTTTGATCAATTGATGCCCCTGCCAGAAGGCACTAGTTACAATGCTTTTTTAATCAAAGGTGAAAATAAAATAGCGTTAATTGATACGGTGTATGCTCCATTTGAACAAGAATTAGAATTGCGATTAAAGGAAAACGACATTACTCAAATTGATTATATTATTGCTAATCATGGGGAACAGGATCATTCAGGAGCTTTGCCTAACTTATTGAAAAGATTCCCGATGGTAAAAATTGTAACAAACCAAAAATGCAAAGACATTATGGTTGGATTTTTGCCGTTAAAAGACGATTCGTTTATGATTGTTAAAGATGATGATGTGTTGGATTTAGGAAGGAAATCTTTAAGATTTATGTTGATGCCATGGGTACATTGGCCCGATACGATGTTCGTTTATTTGCCCGAGGATAATATTTTGTTTACGACTGATTTTTTTGGAGCTCATGCAACGGGGTTTGATTTATTTTGGGATGATGATGTTTCTTTAATTCCTTTAATAAAATCTTATTATGCCGAAATTATGATGCCTTTTGCTAGTATTTTTAAAAAATATTTATCGAAGGTAGAATTGTTGCATCCTCGTATGATTGCTCCAGCACACGGGCCTCTTTATAAGAATCCTTCTTTCGTGATTGATTTATATAAAAAATGGAGTTCGGACGAAAAAAAGAAACAAGTAATTTTGATGGGCGTTTCTATGTATGGTTCAACCCAAAAGATGATTGATTATGTTGTCCTAAAAATACAAGAAAAAGGCATCGAAGTTAAAGTATATGATGCCGTGCATTTCAATACAACTGATTTGACTTGCGATTTAATAGAAAGCTCTGGATTAATTATTGCAACGCCAACGGTGCTTACGGGGGTTCATCCAACGGTGATAATGCCATTATACCTGATCAATATTTTAAAGCCTTCTTTAAGGTTTTTATCTCTTATTGGTTCTTACAGTTGGGGGACGACAATTGATAAACAAGTGGTGACTTTGGTGTCTAGTTTAAAGAGTACACAAATACTTGCACCTGTATTGGCTAAAGGAACACCTAAAGAAAACGATTTCAAAGCGATGGACGAATTAGTCGAACAAATTGCCAAGTTGTCGTCATAGCTATTTGCGTATGTAGTGGACTTGAATATATTTGTCAATGATATTGGCTTCTTTTAACTGCAAATTTACAGTTGGATTGTCGTCATAAAAAAGGCGTGTTCCTTGCCCTAAAATAATGGGGGCAATCGTGATTATGTATTCATCAATCAAGTTTTCTTTGATAAAAATATTAGTGATTTCAGAACCTCCTAAAAGCCAAATCATCTTGCCTTGTTCTTTTTTCAATTTCATGATTAATTCTATAATCCCGTCATGAACAAAAGTTACGTGCTTTTCTTTTTGTTTTAAATAATGTGTAATAACGTATACTCTTTTGCCCTCATAGGGCCATATTGGCAAGGTTTTAATTTTGTCGTAAGCCTTTCTGCCCATAACGATTACATCAACATCTTTGTAAAATGTTTCCTTACATAATTCTTGTGTCAACTGCAAAAAATTAAAGCGATTATTTACGTCTGCGATAAAGCCGTCTAAAGACGTTGTGATATACGAAACACATTTTCTTTGCATAATAAAATCTCCCCTTTGATTTTTTTATTATCGCGTTTCTTATAAAAATAGCAAGGACTTTTTAAAAAAACGAAAGAAAAAGGACGATTAAGAGAATCGAATGATTGAAAAAAATAAAGCCTCCTAATAGGGGGAGGCTTTTATGGTGCCCAGAGGCGGAATTGAACCACCGACACGAAGATTTTCAGTCTTCTGCTCTACCAACTGAGCTATCTGGGCAAAGAACGGAAATCTTTATAAACGATTCTTTTTGTTTTGTCTACCTCTTTTTTTTGTTTTTATTAATTGTTAAAATATGAATCAAATTTGTGTTCCCTTTTGTCGCGAAAGGAATTCCCGCAGTGATGATCAATTGTTCCCCCGCTTTTGCAAAGCCAAACTTTTGGCTATAATGAATAGCCGCCGGGAAAATATCGTCAATTTTTTTGACATTTTTGGTTAATGCCGAAGTTACCCCCCAAACCAATGTACAACGTCGCATGACTTGTTCTGAACATGTTAAGTTTAAAATAGGAATATTTGTCCGTTCACGAGCCACGCGTAAAGTCGTTGATCCCGAAACAGAATAAGTGACAACGCATGCAGGTTTTTCCAGAACATGTGCTACGTTGGGGATAGACGATGTAATCGCACTTGCTATGAGGTGATCTGGAGGAATAGTCAATATTTCCATTTGCTTTTTGTAAAAAGGGTCTTCTTCTGTTTTTGCGATGATTTTATGCATTATTGTAGCAGCGTTTATTGGATATGTTCCAATTGCGGTTTCTCCCGATAGCATTACACAATCTGCTCCATCATACACGGCAGTAGCAACATCAGATACTTCGGCACGTGTCGGAGTCGGGTTTTGTATCATGCTTTCCAACATTTGTGTCGCAATAACAACGGGTTTCCCTTGTTTCCTACATAAAGAAACGATGTGTTTTTGTAATTTAGGCAAGTTTTCTAGTGGGCATTCAACCCCTAAATCTCCACGTGCAACCATGATGGCATCAGAGGATTGAATAATTTCTTCAAGATGGTTTAAAGCAGCGGGCTTTTCAATTTTTGCAATAATCCATGCTCTGTCTTTGATTTTTTCTTTAGCTTTCAATATATCTTCGGGTCTTTGCACAAAAGATAAGGCAATCCAATCTGCTCCGATTTTTAGTGCGTTTTCTAAATCTGACAGATCTTTTGACGTGAGAGCGTTTAATGGTAGTGTTACATTAGGGACATTAACACCTTTGTGATCTGATAAAGGGCCTCCATTGACGACTATGGTATCTGCATAATGTGCTCCAACTTTTTTCACCTCTAATATAATATTTCCGTCGTTTAATAAAAGAATTGCACCCTTTTTTAAAACATCAAAAATTTCTTGGTGTGGCAGACAAACTCGATTAACAGAGCCCAATTTGGATTCCATATCCAATTTAAAGTGTGCACCTTTTTTTAAAGTGATTTGTCCTTCTTTAAATTGACCAATACGCAGTTTAGGACCTTGCATATCACAAATAACACCGATAGGACGCTTTATTTCTTTTTCTATTTGGCGGATAAAAGTCATATTTTGAAGATGTGTTTTCTTCGTCCCATGACTGTAATTCAAACGAAAAAGAGATACCCCCGCATAAATTAAGTCTTTAATCTTTTCTTTTGAAGATGTCTCAGGTCCTAAAGTAGCAATAATTTTTGTAAATGTACAATCCATTATAAATCCCTTGTTTCCAAACGAATTCTGCCCACTAAAGTTTCGTGTGGGCCAATACTTTGGATGCCTGTTCCTAATAAGCCATTTGCGGCTAAATTAAATCCGTTGTTTGCCATTGTCGTTGGTTCTAAACAAATAAAGCCTTTCCTTGGAGGTGAAAATAAAACTGTATGGCGAAATTTTTCGTCCGTTGTCATAATGATACTTTTTTTTACCTTTGGCCAAACGATTTGTGCTTCTCCATCAAAGCCACCAAAGCAAGTATCAAATTCCATATTTTTTATTTTCTTTAATTCTTTAAAGGACCAAGATTCTGAAGTTGGATAGGGCTTGTCTATAGGATCTGATAAATGTGACCAAACGTTTTTGTTGTTGAATCGTAACATCATATCAGGAGTCTTGTTGAAAAAGGGGTGTATCCCCATCCCAACAGGCATAGGCAAACTGGAATCGTTTTTAATGGATATCTCTGTCTTCAATGAAGATGCTTCTAAAGAATATTGAATTTTTGCCGTATAGGAAAAAGGGTATCCTTTTTTTTCTTTACTATGTGAAAAGGTAAGAACTACAGAAGATGGCGTCTTTTCCAAAACTGACCATATGGCCTTCCATCCATCTCCGTGGATAGGATCTGAACTTTTTGAAAAGTTTAAGGGGACTTTTCTTAATATTCCCCAATAAATAAAACGTCCTCCTTTTATGCGGTGCGTAAATGGTAACATTGGGAACATACCCATACTGTTGGCGTCCCTTTTTTCTAAAGAAGATGCACTGCCATGGCGCAAAAATTCAAAGGGGGTTCCCCTTATCGATTGCATGTAAACAATGCTTGCCCCACAGCTAGGGGCAATCCCTACTTCTAAGTCATCATTTTTTAATATAATAACTTCAGACATTTATTATCCTTTTATTTTGATTTTTGTGCGGCTTCTTTTAAATTTTTTAACGCGCGGATGATCATTTCATCGATTGAATCTTTTTCGTCTTGTCTTGCCGAATGACCAAAAGATGTTGTAATAAAAGTATTCCCTTTTTCTATTTTTAAATTTTGTTCTTGAATTTTTAACCGTAATCGTTCTTCCAAAAATCTGATATTTTCTAATGGTGTTTCGGGAAGCAATAAAGCAAACTCAACATCGCCAATTCTGCCAAGGTAATCAGAATCTCTTAAGCAATCTTTACAAATTTGTACGGTTTTCTTTAATGCTTCGTCACCAAAGCTATAGCCGAATTCTTGCCCCAACAATCGAAAGTGATCTAATTTTAAAACGATTAGAGAAACCGATCTGTTGTAACGGTTTGATCGCTTGATTTCCTTTGCGGCTATATCTAGAAAAGCTTGTCGGCTTAAAACACCTGTTAAAGGATCGATAGACGTTAAGTATTTTAATTTTTCTTCCAACTTTTTTCGTTTCGTAATGTCAAAACCAACCGATCGGACTTCGATTGGTTTGCTTTTATCATCATAGACGACACGATTCGTCCAAGAAATCCAAACGGACTCTTTCGATTTTGTCAAATTTTGAGTTTCTATATCGACATAAAGTTGCGGATTAAGAAATATTTTTTCAACTATATCTTTTTGTTTTTGGATAAGAATTGTTTCAGAGGCTTTTTGCTTTAATAATTCGCCTTTATTATAACCAAAGAATTCCTCCGCGTATTCATTCGTATAAGTAATGATTCCTTTTTTATCAAAAGCGACGATAATACTTTTTGATGTTTCCGGTTTTTCAATTTCTGTGATGCTACTTTTTGCCTTTTTAAGGGTGTCTAATTCTTTTGCTTGTGCGGCAAAAGATTTGCTCGCCGTTTGTAAATTTTGGCAAATGCGGTTGTGTCTTATGTGCAATCGGATGTGTAGAAAAATCAAGAAGCAAGCTATGATTGCTAAAATTATCGTTATAGCCCATGGATTTAAGTTAATGAATGACATTTTTCTCCCTCTTTATTTTAAAATACATCTCCTTTTAGAGTAATAGATAAAAAAAATTTGTGCAACCAAAATTAGTAAAGATTGACATTTTTCCTTTTTTCATTCAGACTATAACAGTTTTTAAGTAAGGATTATTAATGATAACAAAGGAAATAAAAGAATATACAAACCGTTCCTATCGGTATGGCTTTGAAACGGATGTAGTTGCGCATTTAGCTCCAAAGGGGTTGAATGAAGCAGTGATTCGCTTTATTTCTGAACAGAAACAAGAGCCAAAATGGTTGCTTGATTTTCGCTTAAAAGCATATCATCATTGGTTGACTTTGAAAGAACCTCATTGGGGAAAAATAACTTATCCCCCGATTGATTATCAAGATTTTTTTTATTATGCCGATCCTTTAGATCAGAAAAAAATAAATCGGTTGGAAGATGTTGATCCCGAAGTGTTGAAAACATATGAAAAATTGGGAATTCCATTAAAAGAACAAGAGGCTTTGGCAGGTGTTGTTGCTGTTGATGCTGTATTTGATAGCGTTTCTGTAGCAACAACATATCGGGCTAAATTGGCCGATAAGGGTATCTTATTTTGTTCTTTTTCAGAAGCTGTTCGAAATTATCCTGATTTAGTGCAAAAATATTTAGGAAGTGTTGTTCCGTATACGGATAATTTTTTTGCGTGTTTAAATAGTGCTGTGTTTTCGGACGGGTCTTTTGTTTTTATTCCCAAATGTGTTAAAAGTCCTATGGAATTGTCTAGTTACTTTCGTATTAATGCTAAAAATGCAGGACAGTTTGAGCGTACATTGATTGTTGCGGAAGAAGATTCTTTTGTCAGTTATTTAGAAGGTTGCACTGCTCCACAACGAGATGAAAATCAATTACATGCAGCTGTTGTTGAAATTGTTGTTTTGGATAGAGCCGAAGTAAAATATTCTACAGTTCAAAATTGGTATCCTGGAGATAAAGAAGGTAAAGGTGGAATTTATAACTTTGTGACAAAGCGTGGTATTTGTTATGAAAAAGCAAAACTTTCATGGACGCAAGTTGAAACGGGTTCAGCGATTACTTGGAAATATCCTTCTTGTGTTTTGGTTGGAGATGATTCGGTTGGTTCTTTTTATTCTGTGGCGTTAACGAACAATTATCAACAAGCTGACACTGGCACAAAGATGATTCATGTGGGTAAAAATACAACGTCCACAATTATTTCGAAGGGCATTTCTGCAGGACATTCAAACCAAACGTATCGAGGATTTGTAAAAATGAGTAAAAATGCTTTCAATGCGCGAAATTTTTCTAAATGTGATAGTTTGCTTATAGGGGGATTTTGTGGTGCTCATACTGTGCCCGTGATGGAAAGTCAGAACCTTTCGTCGCGGATAGAGCATGAAGCAACAACATCAAAAATTAGTGAAGAACAGCTTTTTTATTGCCAGCAAAGGGGATTAAATCTGGAAGAGGCTGTATCTTTAATTGTGAACGGATTTTGCCGGGAGGTTATGCAGCACTTGCCAATGGAATTTGCTATTGAAGCTGGCCGTTTGATTGGTATTAATTTGGAAGGAAGTGTCGGATAATGAAGTGGACAATAGAAAAAGAAGAAAGGAAAATTCTTCAATGAGCAATTGATACTTGGGGTGCAAAGGCGCAATTATTGGTAGTTTTAGAAGAAATATCTGAACTGTAAAAAGAAATTTTGAAAAATATAAATTGAGGCAAAGAAAATCTGGATGATATTGTGGGTGAAGTGGTGGATGTTGAAATTATGTTGGCTCAATTAAAAATGATTTACAATATTGAACGAGATGTTGAAAAAATGGGGCAAGAGCGTTGGCAAAAATAACGCGTTTGTTGGAGGAATAAAATGGCTTTAATAGAAATTAAAAATTTATATGCATCTGTGAATGGGAAAGAAATCATTAAAGGATTGTCCTTATCTATTGAAAAAGGAACTGTCCACGCAATTATGGGGCCGAATGGTTCTGGGAAGAGCACGCTTTCAAACGTGATTGCGGGAAATCCGACGTATGTTGTGACGCATGGAAAAATCTTATTTAAAGGTAAAGATTTGTTACAATTAAGGCCTGATGAACGGGCAAATGAGGGGATTTTTTTAGGGTTCCAAAATCCTGTTGAAATCCCTGGTGTTTCCTATGCCTCTTTTTTAAAGCAAGCATTGATTTCAAAAAAACATTACTTAAAAGAAGAGCCGTTAGATGCTGTCGCATTTATCAAAAGATTAAAAGTACGGGCTCAGGCTTTGGGCGTTACTGATGAAATGTTAAAAAGACCTGTGAATGTTGGCTTTTCAGGTGGAGAAAGAAAGCGTCTTGAAACATTGCAAATGGGGTTTTTAGAACCTGAATTTTGTATTTTAGATGAAATGGATTCAGGGCTTGATATTGATGCTTTGCGTGTTGTTGGAGAAGGTATGTCTGTTATGCGTGAGGCTCATCGTTCTTTTTTATTGATTACACACCATCAACGGTTGTTGGATTATATTGTGCCAGATGTGATTCATGTTATGATGGACGGATGTATTGTTGAAAGTGGAGATAAAAAATTGGCTTTGAAATTGGAAGAAACAGGTTATGCCAGTTATAAATAAACATTTAGAGGCGGGACAAATTTTATATGACTCTTTTCAAAAAGAAGAGGCTGTTTTAAATATCTATGTTCCTCAAAATGCAATGTATGAAGCCTCTTTTTTATTAGAGGGTCAACGTGTTGATGTGAATGTTTATTTGCAAGGCAAAGGAGCAAGTTGCAATTTGAAAGCAACTTATCTATCTTCAACAAAACAAGATAACAATCTTGTGTGGCACGTTTATCACGAATGTGGGTTAACGCAATCTAGACAACAAGTAAAAGGTGTTTTGGTGGGCAAAGGTAGAGCAAATTATCAAGGAGCAGTTCATATTCCTTCGGGGTGCCGAAAGTGTGACGGAGACCAAAATCATCGGGCTATTTTATTGTCTGATGATGCCGGTGTGTCTTGCACACCTGAGTTGGAAATTTATGCTGATGATGTTAAGTGTTCCCACGGTTCTGCGATGGGGAGTGTTGATGAAAATCAATTGTTTTATTTGCTAGCTAGAGGTATTTGTCAAAAGGAGGCTACGCGTATTATTGTACAAGGATTCCTTTCCAAAGATATGCCTAAAAATTTTGTTCGTGCGATAAATGAATGGATGGTCGCTTATGTATAAAAAAGATTTTCCGATTTTTAAAGTTCCTGTTTATGGTCGTTCTTTGGTTTTTTTGGATACGGCGGCTTCCTCTCAAAAGCCAGAAAAGGTTTTGAATGCGATGTATGAAATGGCTTCTAAAAAATATGCAAATATTCACCGAGGCGTTTATTTTTTGTCTGAACAGGCAACAAGTGAATTTGAAAAAGCTAGAGAAATTGTAGCTGATTTTGTTCACGCTTCAACGAAAGACATTATCTTTACTAGAGGAGCGACAGATTCTATTAATCTTGTTGCTGGAACGTATGGTCGCACTTTATGTGAGGGGGATGAAATCGTCTTATCTGTTGCCGAGCATCATTCAAACCTTGTTCCTTGGCAATTGTTGCAAAAAGAGAAGGGTATTGTCTTAAAGTTTGTTGATGTTACAGATGATGGTTTATTTGATTTGGATGCCTATCAGAAAAGTTTGACTGATAAAACAAAATTAGTTGCGATGACGCATGTGTCAAACGTTTTAGGCACAATTTTTCCTGTCGATGAAGTTTGTCGATTAGGACATGCTATGGGTGCAAAGGTATTGATTGATGGGTGTCAGGGGATTGCGCATGAAGAGGTCGATGTTAAAAAAATAGATTGTGATTTTTATGCTTTTTCTGGGCATAAAATCTATGGGCCAACTGGTATTGGTGTTTTATATGCACGCCATGATATTATGCAAGAACTACCTCCATTACAAGGTGGAGGTGATATGGTGAAAACAGTCACATTGAAGAAAAGTGTTTATGCGGACACTCCAGCGAGATTTGAAGCGGGAACCCCTGCGATTGTTGAAGCAATTGGGTTGGGGATTGCTTTGCAATATGTGACATTTGTTGGTATAGATAGAATTAAAGAGCATGAAAAATATTTGATGCAATTATTAATGCCCGAATTACTTGATATGAAGGGTGTTGATCTTTTGGGGACAAAAGATAAAGTGGGACTTGTTTCGTTTAATATGCAAGGAGCTCATTCCCAGGATGTTGCTTTATTGTTAGATCAACAAGCTATCGCTGTTCGTACGGGCCATCATTGTGCGATGCCCATCCATAAGCGGTTTGGTGTGACGGGTAGTATTCGTGTATCTCTAGGATTGTACAATGATGAACAAGATATTCAATCTTTTATTCAAGGGTTATACAAAGCAAGGGAGTTATTACTTTAAATGGAAGAGATAATTGATTTTCATGCAACGGCTGGGGCTCCTTTGAAAGATGAAAGTATCGTTGCAGATGAGCCTTCGGTGATAGACGCTATTAAAACCGTACAAGATCCAGAAATAATGTTGGATGTGTATAGTTTGGGATTGATTTATAAAATTGACATTCACAAAAACGGAAACGTTTTCATTGATATGACATTAACTTCGCCTTCGTGTCCGTTAGCTGGAGAAATGCCGCAAATGGTTGCTAATGCAGTCGCTTTAGTTATAGGTGTAGGTGTTGTAGATGTTCGCCTTGTTTGGGAGCCTTTGTGGACGCTTGACTGTATGAGCGATGAAATAAAACTAGCACTTGGAATATAATTATTTATTCAATGCGGTTGAGCAACGCTCTTGCAAAAGCGATGTGTTCGTCTTTATCTTTAGACAGAACGAATAAAGACAAAAGCAGAGCGTGTTCGTAAAGAGGCAAAGTTCCTGTATCCATATAGAGCGCATCATCATCATTTAAAAACATTTTTAATTCGTGCGGATGCATTTTTTCATGTTCGTCCAAAAAGGCATTGATGCCGTCTGTATAAACCCATTCGCCTCCAGACATGGGTGAATCGTATTTCCCCTTTTCTAATGCCGAAACTTTATCGGACATGTAATCCAACACTATTTTAGGAATGATAATTGGCGAAAATCCGCCAATATGGTTTGTGGGGGTTTTTGGTTTTTCGATTAAACGACCATTATCAACTATTGAGTTATTGCTGACGTCTTCTCGATATAAACCCATTAATAAAATTTGCTTTTCGTTTTTTAAAAAAGCGTCAACGATTTTCTTTAAGTGAGAATTCATTGGATCTTTATTTAGGTAAATATCATCGGGGAAAATCATGCAACCATGTCTATTTTTTGATGTTTTGTGTGCTAGCCCCAGTACATGAGCTGTTCCCAAAGGTTTACTTTGAATGACATATTGAATATGTGCATCATTAGGGATAACTGTTAATTTCAAAGCGTCGGCAATTGATTTTAATCCTTTTGCCCGTAATTTTTCTTCAATCTCAGGAGATGGGTCTAATACTTCTTTGAAAGAATCAATCGTTGATTGGTTCGAACAAACGATTGTGATATTTCTGCCCCCGATATCAAAGATTTGCTTTAAAATATAGTCAATTAAGTGCATGGAGCCAAAAGGCAAAAGGGATTTATGTGGTAATCCTTTTGAATGGGGATAGTTGCGCGTACTTTTCCCCGCGCAGGGGATAATGAACTCGATATGGTCTAACATAATTTTCTCCCTTGAATTTCTTCTATAAGCGTTATCGTAAAGAATTTTTTTAAAAAAATCTAGCCTTCTTTCGAAAATATTTTACTTTTCGTTACTATCCCACTTGACGAAATCAGAAAGCCGTACTATTTGATAGATACAGCCTTTGGAATATAAGGCGTGTGTTTTAATTATGTAATGAAAGGGTAGTAAAATGAAATTTAAACCATTACTTGACCGGGTTGTGATTCAAAGAGTTGAAGATGAAAATAAAACAGCCGGTGGGATTATTATTCCAGATACAGCAAAGGAAAAGCCATCTCAAGGTATCGTTGTTGCTGTAGGACCTGGAGGTCGTGATGAAGATGGAAAAGTTGTTCAAATGACTTTAAAAGCTGGTGATCGTGTTTTGTTCGGCAAATGGTCTGGAACGGAAATTAAAGTTGATGGCGAACAATTGTTAATTATGCGAGAAACTGATGTTTTAGGTGTGTTAGAAAATTAATATAAAAGGAGAGAACTATGCCTGCAAAGGAAATTATATTCGGGGCGGATGCGCGTTCAAAGATGTTGAACGGTGTGAATTTATTGGTGGATACTGTAAAGGTGACATTAGGTCCAAAGGGTCGTAATGTTGTAATAGGAAAACCTTATGGCGCGCCTAAAATTACAAAAGACGGCGTGTCGGTAGCCAAAGAGATTGAATTGTCTGATAAATTTGAAAATATGGGTGCCCAATTGGTGCGCGAGGTTGCTTCTAAATCGGCAGATGTTGCGGGAGATGGAACAACAACGGCGACTGTCTTGGCGCAAGCGATTATTAAAGAAGGTTGCAAGGCCGTTGCTGCGGGGATGAACCCAATGGATTTAAAACGGGGCATTGATATGGCCGTTGCTGCGGTTGTAGAAGAAGTGAAATCGCATTCTAAAAAAGTTTCTACGGCTGAAGAGATTGCTCAAGTTGGGACAATTTCTGCGAATGGAGATCGGTCTATTGGGGATTACATTGCTCAAGCAATGGAAAAAGTTGGCAACGAAGGTGTCATTACCGTTGAAGATGCAAAGGGTATGGAAACAGAGTTAGAGGTTGTCGAGGGGATGCAATTTGATCGTGGATATTTGTCTCCCTATTTCATTACAAATGCAGAAAAAATGATTGCCGAATTTGAAAATCCATATATTTTAATTAATGATGGAAAATTATCCAATTTGCAACCGTTGATCCCCGTATTAGAAGCGGTGATTCAATCGGGGCGTTCTTTGTTGATTATTGCTGAAGATGTTGAAGGCGAAGCTTTAGCGACTTTGGTTGTGAATAAATTGCGTGGCGGATTGAAAGTTGCTGCGGTGAAAGCACCTGGGTTTGGTGATCGTCGGAAGGCGATGTTGGAGGATATTGCCATTTTGACTAACGGACAAGTTATTTCTTCAGAATTAGGCATGAAGTTGGAAGACGTGAATGTCTCTATGTTGGGAACGGCGAAATCTGTGACTTTGACGAAAGATGATACGACAATTGTTGATGGCGCTGGGGACAAATCGGCAATCAGCCAACGTTGTGCTCAAATCAAACAACAAGTTGAGCAATCTTCTTCGGATTATGACAAAGAAAAACTTCAAGAACGTTTGGCTAAATTATCTGGTGGCGTTGCTGTGATTAAAGTCGGCGGTGCAACAGAGGTTGAAGTCAAAGAAAAGAAAGACCGTGTGGATGATGCTTTGCATGCAACACGGGCAGCTGTTAAAGAAGGTATTGTTGCGGGCGGTGGAGTTGCTTTGCTTTATGCAACAAAAGTTTTGGAAAAGTTAAAACCAGAAAATGATGATCAACGTCTAGGTATTGACATCATTCGTCGTGCTTTGCAAGCCCCTATTCGTCAAATTGTTGCAAATGCGGCCGAGGATGGGGCTGTTGTTGTCGGAAAATTGTTGGAAAAAGGGGATATTGCATTCGGTTATGATGCTCAAACGGATAAATATACAAATATGTTTGAGGCCGGCATTATTGATCCAACAAAGGTTGTCAGAACAGCTTTAGAAGGTGCTTCTTCCGTGGGTGGTTTATTGATTACAACAGAATCAATGGTTGCAGATAAGCCTGAAGATGAATGTTGCCACAAAGGTGGGGCTCCTGCCGGTGGAATGGGTGGAATGGGTGGAATGGGTTTTTAATTCCAGATACCTTAAAAAGAAAGGCTCTTTCAATAGAGCCTTTTTTTATATGAAGTATAATACTTCTTGTCTAAACAGATAAATGTCTGGCAATTCAGTTGAGTTTTTATTTTGGTTCAGATTTAGATTTGAGAAGGAACAACGTTCCAAAAAGATAATATCTTTTACGTAAATTTATGAACGGGAGCACAACATTTCGTAATTAAAATTTATTTTTTAAGAATACGTATTGATAGATCTTAGATGAAAGTTTATCCTTCAAAATATTCAAAGCCTTATCAAGGGTGACTTTCACCCCAAGATGAGTCCAGATGGGAGTAGAGTAAACCCATCATAAC
>CAZXTR010000003.1:0-14720 GCA_964643615.1 uncultured Lactobacillales bacterium
GCAAGAAAAAAAGAAAATGGCGCGCACGTCCCAATTTGAATAGGAGAGTGTGATGTTAAAGTTAAACCCATTTTACGATCAAAGACGGAAAGCCTTGACATTTGTTTCTATTACAATGACTTTTGGTTTTATTGTTTTTTGGTTGTTATTGCCTTTTTTTATGGTTTTATCCGATTTAGTGAATTATTCTTTTGCTTCGGATGTTTTAGGCCGAAGCCCTGCTTTTTTAAAGGAAAGTTTCACTCATCCAATTGATACATTAGATTCTTATTTTGCTTGGTTTTATCATTACGTGTTTTATGAACCAAAGCATGTAAAATGGGCTTCTTTTTTCGCGTGGAAAATTCCATTGTTGCCGTTGTTGGCGTATGTTATTTTTTCTGGATTTATGATTAGAGCAAATCCATACGAATATAGCCCGCAAATTTATGGTTCTGGTCATGCAGCAAACCCTCGTGAAGTTAAAAAGATGGGGTTGTTTACTGGTAAGTATTTATATCTCGGCAATTATCGGGGAAAACCATTGCACATGACAGAACCCAGATCTGGTGTGTGTGTTGCAGCCCCAAATGAAGGAAAAACTGTAGGCGTCGTTATCCCCAATATTTTAACGGCTGATAATGCATGCCTTTTTATCCATGATCCAAAGGGTGAGTTGGCCAAGCTAACAAGTGGTTATCGTGCGACGTTAGGACCTACATTTATTATGGATTTTACAAAGTTTGATAAGCCTAAAGAAGGTCTTTTTTATGCTTGTTGGAACCCTATAGATACAGCGAATATGCCCCCACAACATAAAGGGCGTGATGGTTATATTGATACAGTGGTTGATTTCTTAATCCCTGATGGGCCAGAAGGAACGGACCCTTATTGGGTAAAAGCTGGTCGAGCTTGTTTGATTGGATTAACCCTTTACATTACAAACAAAGTGACTCAAGCAAAAGCAAATGATTACTTCTTGATGCGCCTGTCTCAAAACAAAATGGACAAGGATGATTTGGATGTGTTGATGTCTTATTACCAAAGTATGCAATCTACAGAAATGGTAAAGAGAGCAATCGATTCTATTCGCAACGATTCTTTTACTCGACGAGATTATGTTCCCGTTGGTTCATGGGACCCATTACCTAAAAATTGGATAGGGTTTGAAGCCTCTTTTGGTATGTTGTTGGATTTATTAAACAATTGGATGTTTACAAAGACAATAGAGCTTCGGAAGCGCCGAGAACAAGGTGATATGGTTGCAATGTCCCAAGATGCATGGCAAATTATCTTTAATGCTATTGTTGATGAAACATTCTTTTATGGATATTCTCGTAGAGCCTTGTTAGAGTTGAATCAAGTTTTATCTTTGCCCGAGACGCAACGTGCTTCTGTCATTTCTATGGCTCAAACGGGGATAGAGATATTTAAAAATACAGCGATACGAAATAGAACATCTTCGAATGATTTTACGTATGATGCCCTGCGTGGTATGAAAAATCCAAAGACTGGGAAGATGGAACCTGTTACTTTTTATATCAGTAACGGTGGAGCAAATACTTCTAACTTATGCATTAATTTGTTTATTAATATGGTAACAGATTATTTGCTCAGCAAGGGGCCGTCCGAAGATAAATTGGGCCCTTATCCTGTTGAATTTATATTAGATGATTTTCCAAGAATGCCACAATTGGGATGTATCGCAGACGGGATTACGTTTGGGCGCTCTAAATACAATATTTTTTTAATTGTTGTTCAAGATTGGCATCAATTAATTTCAAAATATGGTGAAACAAAGACGGATGTGATTATGAATTCTGTTGGTGTAAAGATTCTAAAACGTTTAAACAATCCAACAACACGGGAACGATTTCGTGAAGGTATCCCAAAATGGACCCGACAAATTGCTGGGAAATTGGAGGGCAAGGTTGGCTATGGTCCAGATCATAATCCATTTTATGAAAAAAAAGGGCGAAAGTGGCATGCGGATACAATTATTTCGGGGGGACAATTTTTGGGGCTTGCCCTCAATAAGCAAAATGTTTTGTTGACGGGAAATTATCACCATCCATTGTTGTTGGATAGTCCTTTATATTACAAAGACGAAGTATTAAAGAAAAAAGCAGCTATTCCTCCAAGTGCCCCGATCCCAGACTTTATACTGGAAGAAAAACAAAATAAAAATCAACAAACGTTGGATATGCAATTAGATGTGTTGTCGGGAAAAAATTAAAATTGATGCCGAGTTTTGAACGCGGCTTGCAAAGTGCCATCATCTAAATAATCAAGTTCTCCTCCAACGGGAATACCATGGGAAAGGAAAGAAACTTTAATGGGGTATTTTGCTAATCCTTCGGCAATGTAGTGCGCTGTTGTTTGTCCGTCGACTGTTGCGGGTAAAGCAAGGACAACTTCAATCATCCTTCCGTTTTGAGCTTTTCCGAGCAATGAAGAGATATTCAAATCTTCGGGGCCAACGCCATCTAATGCTGATAAGACCCCTCCTAAGACATGATAAACCCCTTTAAAAAAGTGAGACCTTTCTAGCGCCCACAAATCTGATACATTTTGAACAACACACAACAGTAATTTATCTCGCTTTTCGTCCTGACAAATTGTGCAAGGAACTTGCGTATCCAGATTCCCACAAATGGGACATGTTTTTACTTTATCATATACTTCTTGCATCGCCTTAATCAAAGATGCCATATAAGTTTCTTTTTTCTTTAATAAATACAAAAGCACACGACGCGAAGACCGAGGCCCTAAAGACGGCAAACGTGATAATAAACGAACAAGTTGTTCAATCTCCGACTCTTGCATAATAAAAAGTAAACCTATCTATTAAAAAGGTAATTTAAATTCATCTGGTAAGCCCAGATTTTTTTTGACACCTTCAAAGGCTTTGTCCATACTTTCGTCGGCCTTTTTTTTGGCATCGTTGATGGCAACTAAAATTAAGTCTTCTAAAGTTTCAATATCGTTGGGATCAATAACGGACTTATCTAATTGTACTTTTGTTGCTTTGAATTTTCCCGTCATTGTAATTTGTACAGCACCATTAGAAGCTACTCCTGTAAATTCGGTGTTTTCCATTTTATTTTGAATGGCAGACATTTGCGTTTGAACAGATTGCGCCTTTTTCATCATGTTCATCATGTCCATCATATTTTTCATAATATTATCTCCTTTCTATGATTAATTGGCACTAGCATATCTAAATTTATATAAAAATCAAACAAAAAATAAAAAGATGCTTGTTCTCTTTTAGGTGAGGGCTATAATAAAAATCATGTTCATAAAAAGGAGGGGATGTTTATGACAAAAGAAAAATTGCCAACAAGAAATAAAAATGTGATAGCTTGGGTGAAACAAGTGGCATCGTTGTGTAAACCAGAGTCTGTTTATTGGTGCGATGGTTCAGAACAAGAATATAAAAAGATTTGCGACTTGTTGGTCAAAAAGGGCACGTTCATCAAATTGAACGCAAAAAAACGGCCGAATAGCTATTTAGCACGTTCCAATCCAAAAGATGTTGCTCGTGTTGAGGCACGTACTTTTATTTGTTGCAATAAAAAGGAAGATGCCGGTCCAATGAATAATTGGGCAGATCCAAGAAAAATGAAACAAACTTTAGGTAAGCTTTTTAAAAGTTGTATGAAAGGACGGACGTTGTACGTCATTCCCTTTTCTATGGGGCCTTTGGGATCAGACATTGCCCAAATTGGTGTTGAAATAACGGATTCTCCTTATGTTGTTGCGAATATGCGCATTATGACAAGAATGGGTAAGAAAGTATGGGCTATTTTAGGCAAGAATGAAAACTTTATCCCTTGCTTGCATTCAGTGGGGGCTCCTTTGCAAAAAGGGATCGCTGATGTTTCTTGGCCATGCAATCCAGAAAATACTTATATTACACATTTCCCGGAGACGAAAGAAATCATTTCTTTTGGGAGTGGTTATGGTGGTAACGCGTTATTGGGGAAGAAATGTTTTGCTTTGCGTATTGCTTCGACGATGGCAAAAGAACAAGGTTGGCTTGCTGAGCATATGTTACTTGCGGGCATTCAAAATCCTCAAGGACAAAAAACATATATTGCAGCAGCATTTCCTAGTGCTTGTGGCAAAACGAATTTGGCAATGTTAATTCCTCCAAAGGCTTTCAAAGGGTGGAAGGTATGGACAGTCGGAGATGATATTGCTTGGATTAAACCTAAGAATGGGCGATTATACGCCATTAATCCAGAGGCCGGATTCTTTGGTGTCGCACCAGGAACGTCTGTCAAAACGAATAGAAACGCGATGGAATCTTGCCGAGCAAATACCATCTTTACAAACGTAGCATTGACCGATGACAATGACGTTTGGTGGGAAGGGATGACGGACAAAGTGCCCAAACATTTAATTGATTGGCAAGGAAATGATTGGACCGGACAATCAACAACTCCTGCGGCACATCCAAATAGTCGTTTTACAGCTCCTGCAAAACAAAATCCTGCCATTGATAAAGATTGGGAAAATCCTCAAGGTGTCCCTGTGTCTGCGTTTATTTTTGGAGGACGTTTGGCTACGAATGTCCCTCTAGTTTATCAAGCGTTTAATTGGGCCCATGGTATTTACTTGGCTGCAACTTTGGGGTCGGAAAAAACGGCTGCAGCTGAAGGCAAAATGGGTGAAATTAGACGTGATCCGTTTGCGATGCTTCCCTTTTGTGGATATAACATGGGAGATTATTTTAATCATTGGTTGAATATTGGACGAAAATTATCGACTATTCCACCAATCTTCCGAGTCAATTGGTTTAGAAAAGATGAAAGAGGACGTTTTATTTGGTCTGGATTTGGAGAAAATATGCGCGTTCTTAGATGGATTATTGGCCGAGTCAATAATTCTGTTGGAGCAGTTGAAAGTCCCTTAGGTATGGTGCCAACCTATCAAGATCTTGATTGGTTGGGTTCAGATTTTTCAGAAAAAGAGTTTTCTGATTTAATGTCGGTGAACAGAGATCAAGGATTGAACGAAGCGTTGGCACAAGTTGAATATTTTGAACAATTTAAAAAACATTTGCCTCCTGAATTTTTGAATGAAGTTTCTTTATTGTCTTTGCGTTTAAACAAATCTGACGAAAAGTGGACAGTTCCATCCTCCATAGTAAAAGCAAAAAAGAAAATTGAAAAAAGGAAAATATGATTCCCGGTGGTGTTGACATTTTGAAAAAGAAAGTGGCTTTATTACCACACCGCTCTGGAGTTTATCGAATGTTGTCCAAAAGTGGTAAAGTTTTATATGTTGGCAAAGCTAAAGATTTAAAAAAAAGGGTCGCTTCCTATACAAAATATGATGGATTGTCCATACGATTACAAAGAATGGTAGAGGAGGTTTACGATTTAGTTGTTGTGGAAACGCCCAATGAGTCGGAAGCTTTTTTGTTGGAAAATGAACTAATAAAAAAATATCACCCTTATTACAACATTTTATTAAAAGATGATAAAAGTTTCCCTTACATTTTTATTTCGAGCAATCATACATTCCCTCGCATATCAAAGTATCGTGGTGCTTGTCTTGGGAAAGGAGAATATTTCGGCCCCTATGCTTCATTTTCTGCAATTCAAGAATCGTTCACTATACTGCAAAAAATATTTTTGTTACGTTCATGCACAGATAACGTTTTTGCCAACAGGATACGACCTTGCTTGTTATATCAAATTAAACGGTGTTCTGCTCCGTGTAGTTGTCAAATAAGTCAAAAGGATTATAATGATTCTGTCCTTCAAGCCAAAGATTTTATGAACGGAAAGAATACTCAAATTCAAACACAATTAAAAAAATTAATGACACAAGCAAGTGCCAATCAAGAATATGAAAAAGCTTTAATTTTTAGGGATAAAATAGTTGCATTAAACCACATGCAATCGTATGTTGATGGGACGACTTTTGGGCACCATATTGATGCTGATTTTATTGCTTTGTACAAACAAGGGTCACATGCATCTATTCAGGTTTTCTTTTTTAGAAATGGGAAAAACGGGGGGACTCATGTCGTTTTTTTTAAAAATGTTGAAGACAAAACAGGTGGAGAAATTTTGGCAACATTTATTGGACAATTTTATCAATCACTACCAATTCCACATGAAATTATCGTTTCTTGTGAAATTAAAGGACACAAAGAAATAGAAAAAGCCTTATCTTCCAAATATAAACATATTTTAAAAATTTGCACAAATGTAAAAGAAGGTCGTCGACATATTTTAAACCAGGCTTTAATTAATGCAAAAGAATCACTATCTAGACATTTAACAGAAACGCAACAACAATCGGATATGTTGAATCAATTGGCGCGGCTAATCAGTATCCCCAAGGTTGATAAAGTGGAAGTTTTTGATAATAGCCATATTCAAGGGACATCCAGTGTAGGAGCAATGATAGTTGCTTCAACAAAAGGATTTGAAAAGAATAAATATCGTCGTTTTAATATCAAATTATCTCGTACAGATGATGACTTTGCGATGATGAATGAAGTTTTAAAGCGTCGTCTTATTCGTGGCCAAAAAGAAAATGACTTGCCTGATGTCATATTAATTGATGGGGGCGCTGGACAAGTAAGTGTTGTCCAAAAAACGATGGAAGTGTTAAACATTTTTGTCCCATTGATTGGTGTTGCAAAAGGGCCCTGTCGTGATGCAGGTGAAGAGAGATTATACTTCCCTAACGCAAAGAAACCTGTAGAATTGGATCACAAAGACGATTTGTTGTTTTTTATTCAAAGGTTGCGAGACGAAGCACATCGGTTTGCTGTTGGTTCGCACAGAATTAAGCGTAAAAAAAACTCGATGCGAGTGACATTAAATGAGATTGAGGGTGTAGGGGGGAAGCGACGACAATCTTTAATTACTTATTTTGGGACCCCAAAGGCTGTTTTAGAGGCTTCAGTGTCCGAATTAATGAAAGTAACAGGAGTGTCCGAAAATATTGCAAAAAAAATCTATACTTTTTCTCATAAATGAGTATGATTCGGGAAAAGGTGTGCTTGGAGGGTTTAAATGAAAAAATCAAAACAGGAAATTAATATTCCTAATGCATTAACTATTGGTCGAATTTGGGCCATTCCACTGATTGTCGCTACTTTCTTTTTTGATGGTCCAATTCCAGCTTGGACGGGGGTTGTTTTGTTTGGTTTGGCCGGGATAACGGATTACATGGATGGCTATCTTGCACGCCACTTGAAACAAGTGTCGCGTTTTGGTCGTGTTTTGGACCCTATCGCAGATAAGTTGTTGGTAGGGGCGGTGTTGTTAATGTTAGCTTATACAGAAAGATTAGAGGTTTTTGCTATTATTCCTGCTGTAATTATCATGTGCCGAGAAATATTAGTTTCAGGTTTGCGCGAATTTTTGGCAGAAATAAAAGTAGGACTACCTGTCACAAAATTAGCAAAGTGGAAAACAACTTTCCAAATGATAGCTTTGCCCGTGTTGATGGTTTCAAAGCCCGGAGAAGCTCCTGCATGGATGCATCTTGATTGGGTTGGGGCGATTGCTCTTTGGTTTGTGGCGATTATAACTGTGGCGACGGGATATGATTATTGGAAGTCTGGTTCAAAGTATTTGAACGAAAACAATGGCTAATAAATTTTTAATTCATCCATTTTTTTTCTGATGGCTAGCATGTCTTGCCAAGCTAAGCGTTTTTGTACAGGATTGCGCAACAAAAAAGCTGTGTGCAAGATAGGCATAGCAGGGATAGCATGGCCCATATTTTCTGTTTGATAAGTTATCCAATTGCCGCGCATCTTCATAATTCCGGAAGGTTGATTAATCAAAGCATTCATAGAAACGCCACCAATCATGATTAAAATTTTTGGACAAACCAACTCTATGTGCCTTTTGACAAAAGGCATACATAACGATATTTCCAAACTTGATGGGCTACGATTGCCTGGAGGACGCCAAGGGATAATATTTGTAATATACACGTTTTTATCTCGAAACAATCCAATGGACGCCATGATTTTATCCAGTAACTGTCCGCTTACTCCTGCAAAAGGACGACCTGTCCTGTCCTCATCTGCGCCGGGAGCTTCTCCAACAAACATAATAGGGGCTGAAGGGTTTCCTTCTCCAAAAACAAGATTGGTTGCTGTTTTTTTCAAGGAGCATCCGTCAAATGAAGTTAGTGCGCTTTTTAATTGTTCCAATGTTTGGGCTTGTTGAGCATAATTGATAGCACTTTTTAAAAAATTATCACAAGGTTGTGACAAAGCATTGTCATTGTTTTGAAACAATACAGGATTAGGTGAAGATAAAATAGAAGATCTTTTCGTCTCTTTAAAACGATTATAAGGCGTTTCTTCTATTGTTTCTGTGGCTCCAGATACCACATACCATTCTAAAATTTGTTTGGGATTATTCATTTTTTACTATGCTTCATTTTTATTTAGTTTATACTATACTAGATTTTGACAGTAATGACGAGTCTAAAATAAAAAAAGTGTTTTATAAGATGAAAAAAAGAACGGTTTGCCTTTTTGTTCTGATAAGTGCTTTCTTATCGGCGTGTGCTTTTTTGATGAATTGGCCGACACAACAACAAAAGCCAACAACAGTTATTCCGGATTCAGATACAATGTCCGAAATGGATGAATTGTTCTATGAGATAGTGAAAGATAGATCTTTGCGGGACATTCCAGAAACAGCGGATTTTTCATCCTACTTAGTGGCGACGATGGCCAAAAGAGAAAGTGATTTTTTAAGTGCAGGAGATTATTATGCAAAGGCTTCTCAACAAGATCCAAATTATGCAGATTTATATAACCAAACTTATTTGATGTATGTATTAGCAGGAGAAATTGACAAATCTGTTCCTTATGCTCAAAAAGTTTTAGAAGTAAATGAAAATAACATTTTATCGAGGTTAGTGTTGTTTTCATATGCAGTGAAAAATAAAAAATTTGACAAGGCTCAAAATTTTTTAAATATGCAAGGCTCTAACGAAGGCCTTGATCTATACAAAGTGTCATTATTGCCATTATTACAATCGTGGATATATGTAGGACAAGGGGAAAAGGAAAAAGCATTAAAAAGCTTATATCCATTATCTCAAAAAGGAGTACTAGAATCGTTATATTATTTACATGTAGGATTAATTGCAGATTATTTTAATGATGTCCAAAAAGCTGAACAAGCTTATGATGAGTTAGCAAAAATGGAAACACCTTCTTTGCACGGTTTAATGGTGATGTACGATTTTTATAAAAGGAAGCAACTGTTGGAAAAACGACCATCGTTTATGCAAGCGTATCTAAAAGAAAAGGCGTCTAATTTTATTTCCAGAGATTTAATGATGAACCCTTCTGAAATGTATCAGGCAAAGGATGTGAAACACGGGATGTCGATGGCTTTTTTCGACATGGCTAGTTTAGTAAGTCAATCTGATAATTACGAAGTGAGTTTGTATTTAATACGGTTAGCCTCTGATTTAGACCCATCTGCTTCTATTAATCAATTATTTTTAGGCGAAATATTGGAAGCGATGGGACAATACAAAGAAGCAAATAAGGTTTACCGTTCGTTGACGAAAAAAAGTGATTTATATTTATCTATGCAACTTCGGCTTGCTTCCAGCTTAATTAAGATGGAACAATCCAAAGAGGCAAAAGATGTTTTATTGAATATGATTGAAACTAATCCAAAAGTCCCTATTTATCATTTGATGCTTGGTGATTTATATCGAAACGATGAAAAATATAGAGATGCTTTGGAGGCATATCAAAACGCATTAAATAAAGTACAAAACAAAGGTGAATCTCAAGTCGCTGTATTATATTTTAATATGGCTATTTGTTATGAAAATTTGGATAAAAATAATAGTGCTAAAGTGAAAGATTTGTTAGAAAAAGCTATTCAGCTTGATTCCACGAATCCAGTATATTTAAATTATTTAGGCTATACATTGGCCGAGCAGGGCAAAGATCTACAAAAGGCATTGGATGTGGTGAAGTTGGCTTTAAAACAAGCCCCGAATGATAGCAATATTTTAGATAGTTTAGGGTGGATTTATTATAAAATGAAAGATTATGAAAAAGCGTTACCTATTATGGAAAAAGCGGTGGAAAAAGAACCGGGAAACGCCATTATTAATGAGCATTTAGGCGATATTTATTGGCGCGTAGGGCGATTGAAAGATGCACGTTTCCAATGGGCGCATGCGCGGACGCTTAAAGAATATGCGACGGATGGACTCCGTCGCCGCATTGATGAAAAAATGGAAAAAGGCTTGTCTAAGGAAAAGTAAGATCTTATTGAAGATTTTCAAATCCAGGAAGTAATGCCTGTTGAACATTGTAAGGCAAATCTTTGTGGGCAATGGTTTTTAGCATAAGTTTTAAGGTCGAGATATCTTCATTTGTTTTAATGGAGGCAGGAGTATATGTTTTTTGAAAATTTTTTATTTTTTCCAAAATCTGTTTCAATCCTTCTAGTACTCGATATTGTGAATCTGTATAAGGAAATAGTCTATTATCAGAATATATTGGTTCCCTTTCTATGATTCTTTCGCAGGATTTTTGAATATTAATTGCTTTATCGAATTGTTCTTGTTGTGGAATCTTATAAATACAATCAAGTAGGTTAATAATATGAGCCAATGACGCATGCTTTAAAGCAAAAGACAAAAGGCTGTCTTTTGAAGCATTATGATGTGCGAGATTGATATTTTTAAACAATGCCTTGTTTGTAGAAGAAAGCGGGGAAGGCAATAGGCGATAATAAAATCCAGGAGATGGGGATTGTCGCAAATAATACATTAAGGCATTATCTTTTATATTGCATAAACCAAGCTCTCCATATTTTGGGATAAAGTTAATATCTGCCCCACATTCAACCATTTTCGCGCCAGCATCGAAATTTGGTCGATGCGATGCAAAGGCAAATAGTGCCATATTTTTTTGATCTTGTGTCTTGTGTGGAAGCAAATAAGGAATTGCGAAGAAACAATCCTTTTGAATAGCCAGTTCTAGCAAATCGGCTGGTTTTTCTAGACAAGGGACGTAGTTTACAACATCTGGCGTTGTGCGAATGATTTTTTTAAAAATGGTTTCATAACACCAAAACGGCACACGGTTGCTCCTATCTTTACAATCAGACATAATCTTCAAAAGAGAATTATAATTATCCGTTAATTTTGATGCAGCTTGCTGTTCTGTAGATATTGTTGAGGAAAGCGCATAATACGCTTTTTTTAATTGTTTTTTAAAAAGGGGAGAATTTACCTGGATAGGAGTTTTTTTATCAACCATATTAACACTCATTTTTTAATTTATAACATTATACCATAAATAAAAGCGGTTGTCAAAAATGTTTGACAAAAATAAAAAAAGAAAAAGTTGAAATTTCCTCTATTTTATCTATAATTAAAAAATATCGCTAGAGGAATAAAAAATGCAAAGCACATTAATTATTTTGACAATTATTTTAATTATTAATTTAGGATTGATGCTTTATGTTTTTTCATCAATAAAGCAATCGGAAACTCTATCTCAAGAACTAGGACATTTAGAACATAGTCATAAAGAAGATGCTGCGCTTTTGCGTCAAGAATTAAATGCAAGTCTTTTGGGTTTTAATAATTCTATTCGTCAATCTGTAGAAGGGCAATTGGATAAGATGCGTGCAACAGTTGACGAAAAATTACAAACAACTTTGGAAAAAAGAATTGGAGAATCTTTTTCGCAAGTGAGTGAACGGTTGGAAAAGGTCCATCGAGGATTGGGTGAAATGCAAAGTTTGGCTTTAGGTGTTGGAGATTTAAAACGCGTTTTAACGAATGTGAAGACACGTGGTGTGTGGGGCGAAGTTCAATTAGGGGCTTTGTTGGAAGAAATGTTGTCTCCTGAACAATTTCTAAAAAACGTCAAGATTAAAGAAGGAACAAGTGAAGCTGTTGAATATGCCGTTCGTCTGCCAGATGGACTTATCCCTATTGATGCAAAATTTCCATATGAAGATTATGAACGATTGGTGAATGCTTCGGAAAAGGGGGATGCCGCAGCTGTGGAATTATCGGCGTTGGACTTGGAAAAACGTATCAAAACAGAAGCAAAGCGTATCAGTGAAAAATATATAGATGTTCCAAAAACAACAGATTTTGCTATTATGTTTTTACCAACGGAAGGGTTGTATGCTGAAGTCATGCGCCGCGCGGGGTTGTCGGCAGAAGTACAGCACAAGTTTAAAGTAACAATTACAGGGCCGAGCACGTTGGGAGCTATTTTAAATAGCCTTCAAATTGGTTTTAAAACATTGGTGATACAAAAACGTTCCTCGGAAGTGTGGAAAACTCTAGGTGAAGCGAGAAATGAATTTGAAAAATATGCTTTGTGGGTGGATAAAGTCAAAAACCATTTGTATCAAGCTGGAAAAACTTTAGATGAGGCAGGGACTCGGACAAAGGCAATTGAAAGAAAGCTTCGGGATTTATCAGATACGTCTCAGGTTATCGAAAATGAAACAGACTCAAAACATTTGCTATCTGTGATGCATTAATGTAAGCAATATCTTATAATTATTATTGACAAAAAATGTGTTGACATGTTAAATCTTAAAGCCAAATAAACGAAGGAGAAAGGTATTTATGTCATATGTGGATATGCCGTCAGAGATTGAAAAAGGATCTTTGGAAAGTTTTTTAACAAAATGTGCAAAAGAAATGCCAAATATAAAAGATCAATATAAAGAAGACGTCGGCCAATTTTTGAAAAAAAGTTTTTTATTTAATGATCGATTGGTTGAATGTGAAACATTGTGTGTGCCTTCTAATCCTGGAGCAAATATTAATATGTTGCGGTTACAAGAGGTGTGTAAAAAAGGCTATCCTGCGGCAATGTTGGCATATACGAATTTATGTTATAATAATAATCAAAAATCAAACAGTGAGATTTGTTTACAGGAATTGCTTTCGGACGGAACAATAAAAAGATATGTAACAGATGAGCAAAAAGAAATCGCTTTGGTTTTATTAAAAAAAGGTTCGACAAAAGATGTGCTCGTATCTGATATGCTATGGGATAAAAGAGTTCAACAAAAATGTTCTCTTGTGGACAAAAGAAATGCTTCTGCGATTGCTAGGCGTATTAATTTTCCAAGGGAGGCTGGTTTTGGTATGATGTTGTTTCCTTGTGGACAAGTTGCTTGGAACAAAAAGTACAAAGCACGATTAACTGTACGTGGGGTAGGCGCTCTCAAAGGGATGCAACAGTGAAACAAGAACGTAGTTATATGGTTTCTAAGACCGATAAAGGCAACGTCGTTTTCTTTATCAAAGCTTTAGCGACAGAACCACAAAAAGAAGTAATATTTCTTTATGATGGGGGGCAACATGCCTTATTGCAACGTGGCGAAGAAAATGTTATTTTAGATTATATTGATACGCGCCTCCCAAAATTGTTAAAAAAACTAGACATGGTTTATATTTCCGAACTTAATTTATCATTTCTAACAGTTCGGGAATATACAGCATCTATTTCACATGTTCAAAAATTGCCAAATGAAGTTATAGAAAAAATTAACAATATAATAAATAATTAAATATTTCTTTAATGATATTAAGATTGTTTTTTCTTGCTCTTCCTAAGAATTTAGTTTACAAGAAAAAAAACAAAAGACGGAGAGTCATAATCATGGCAAAATATGTTTTTATTTTAGGGGGTGTCGTTTCTAGTTTAGGGAAGGGAATCGCTTCAGCGTCGTTGGGCGCGCTGTTGCAATCGCGAGGGTACAAAGTTCGTATGCGCAAAATGGATCCTTATTTGAATATTGACCCTGGGACGATGAGCCCCTATCAACATGGCGAAGTCTTCGTCACAGATGACGGCGCGGAAACAGATTTAGATTTAGGCCATTACGAACGATTTGTTGGGATTTCTTGCCATCAGACGGATAGTATTTCTGGGGGTAAAATTCATTATAACGTTTTAAATAAAGAACGACGTGGAGAATATTTGGGTGCAACAGTACAAATGATACCCCATGTGACAGATGAAATTAAAAACTTTATTCGATCGGATATTACGAACGAAGATTTCGTTCTATACGAAGTTGGAGGGACAGTTGGTGATATTGAAGGGACTTTATTCTTAGAAGCAGCTCGGCAATTTGCTAATGAGGTAGGCAGAACAAATTGTTGTTTTGTATATTTGACTTTGTTGCCATATATTGAAACGGCCGGGGAATTAAAAACAAAGCCAACACAGCAAGCGGTTAAAAAATTATTGGAGTCTGGGATTCAAGCGGACGTTTTGTTGTGCCGAAGCAAAAAGTCTTTATCTTCAGATGAACGCCGAAAATTAAGTTTGTTTTGTAACGTATCACCAGAAGATGTTGTTGCGGCGTTAGATGTAGACAACATTTATAAAATTCCTTTGGTGTATCATGAACAAGGTTTGGATATCCAAGTTTTGAAACACTTTGGTTTGTTGGAACAAGCGCCAGCTCCAGATTTGAAAAAATGGTCGGATATTATTCAAATTGTCCAAAATCCAGAACATGAAATAAAAATTGCAGCTGTGGGAAAATATTGCGGCTTACTTGATGCGTATAAATCTTTAAATGAAGCGCTTTCCCATGGTGGTATTGCGAATAAAACAAAAGTGAATGTGGATTGGATTGATAGTGAAAGTTTGGAACCTTTATCGGAAGATGAAGTGACTTTAAGGTTAAAAGAATACCAAGGGATTCTTGTTCCCG
>CAZXTR010000003.1:14820-62987 GCA_964643615.1 uncultured Lactobacillales bacterium
TCGGAAGATGAAGTGACTTTAAGGTTAAAAGAATACCAAGGGATTCTTGTTCCCGGTGGTTTTGGAACGCGTGGAATAGAAGGGAAAATAAAAGCTATCACATATGCCCGCACGCATAAAGTTCCTTTTTTAGGAATCTGCTTGGGTATGCAAATGGCGGTTATTGAAGCCTGCCGCAATTTGTTAGGCATTAAAAATGCAAACTCTAGTGAAATGACTAAGGATTGTACTCCCGTTATTAATCGTATAAAAATTTTAGAAAAGGATGGTCAAAAAGTGATTCTTCTTGAAGAGTGTAATCTTGGAGGTACAATGCGATTGGGCGCATATCCTGCGGTCTTAAAACCAGGAACGTTAATATCTAAAATTTATGAAGGGGCGAGTGAAATTAAAGAACGTCATCGCCACCGTTATGAAATGGATATTTCTTACGAACAAGCACTTGGCGAACGGGGCTTTATCGTTTGTGGAAAGTCATCAGATGGTTTGTTGCCTGAGGTGATTGAAATTTCAGAACACCCATTTTTTATTGCATGTCAATTTCACCCCGAATTAAAATCAAAACCATTTGCCATTGCGCCGTTGTTTAGAGCGTTTGTCAAATCGGCGTTAGAACAATCTGAATTGTTTTAAAATTCCTTGATTTTAATATAATTGACGTTATACTAGAGATAGAATCAAGCATTCTAGTAAGGGGGAAAATATGTTTAAATTACCAAAATGGTGGATAGATGAAGAAATATGGTTAAGTCGAATTTCTGCTTTTTGGGATGTTTTTTTAATGGTCTTTATTGCCTTTTTGATTTATCTTAACCGAGACATTGGTTATATGGATACTTGGAGCAATATTTTATTAATATGCAGTGCGTTACTTATCATCTACATTTTGTTTCGTACAGTTCACCGCTTTGAACGCATCTTAAATGAACCTTACTTTGATTTTGAAGGTAATTTAGTGGTTAAAAAATATTCTTGGATTGCCAAGCGCGTCATTAACCCGTTTTTTTTGTTTGTGGCTTTTCTAGTTTTAACAGCGTTATTCAAAATACAGTTTCAATTTTTGAAATGGTTGGAAAAAGGTTTTGAATTTGCTGGATTGACAGTATCTGTTCGCACGATTATTATATCTGGTTTTGTGTTTTTAGGATTGCTTGTAGGGACAAGATTTATTCAACGTATTGTTTTGTCAAAATTAAAAGATTCTGTAGAAATGGGAATAGCTTTTAAAAATTCCTTGTTATCTGGGATTGGATTCCTCGGTCTTATATTAGCAGTTTGTGGTTTTTTGACGTCGCTAGGGGCAAATATTTTGCCATTTATAATTTTGGTTTTTTTGTTTTCCACAGGCTTATTTTTAGGGTTTAAGGAGGCTATTCAAAATTTTATGGCGGGGTTAGTTATTCTTTGGGAACGTCCCATTAAAATAGGGGATTGGATTGTTCTGGATGGAGAAGAAGGTTTCGTCCGAAAAATTACACTTTGTTCGACGCAAATAGAAACATTTGATAAAGCATCTATCATTTTCCCTAACTCGAAAATTATTTCTGGAAAAATCGAGAATTGGACACACATGGATACAATTGGCAGAACGGAAGTCAATATAATATTTCCTTATGGAACAAAGCTAGATCCTGTGAAAAAGATTTTGTTAAAAGTTGCAAAAAATCATCCAAGTGTTTTGGAAACTCCTGTTCCATCTGTGGTCGTGATAGATATCCCAGAACGTAGAGTAACGCTTTCTTTGCGTTGTTTTATTCCGAATAAGGTGCAAAGGCTTTCTATTGCAAACACATTGCGCGAAGAAATTTATAATGCGCTTATGAAAGCTAAAATTAAGGTTTAGTTGTTTTAAGACACTTATACAACGCTGTATTAGGGGTGAAAAGACGACAGTTGAAATAATCTATATCAATCAGTTCGGCAGGGATGTTGTGGCTTTGGCATTCAAGATTTGCTATTTGTAAAAGTTCTGACGGGGAGGTGGTCCATCCATTATAGCAAATTGCTATGACTTCTTTAGTTGATTGTCCAAAAGGATGAATAAAACCAGCTTCTCGTCTAGTGTCGACATAGGGGGCACAAGCAGTTAGAAACAAAAAAAACAAAATAATAATATAAAAAGGTTTCATAAGAGTGGACTTTCATATGTGATTATGTAAAATTAACCTAAAATATACTTTATATACTTTATAATTTGAATCAAAGAAAAAAGAAAGGTTTTATTTAGTGCAAAAAAAATATCGATTAATTACCCGAGATGATTTTGATGGACTTGCTTGTGCTGTCTTTTTAAAAAAATTGGATTTAATAAATGATATTTTGTTCGTCCATCCACGCGATATGCAACACGGCAAAGTGAAAGTATCAAAACGAGATATATCAACGAATCTTCCTTATGTATTAGGTGTTTATATGGCTTTTGATCATCATAAATCAGAATCCAAAAGAACAGGGGAAATGACAAATTTTATTTGTTCTCCGGCGGCACCTTCGGCAGCACAAGTTTTATACGATTATTTTAAACTTGATGAAAAATTCCCCAATATTTTTACGGAATTACTGTCTGCTGTGAATAAAGCTGATTCGGCTCATTTTTCAAAAGATGAAATTTTAAAACCAGAAAAATGGAATTTGTTGCATTTTGTTTTAGATCCTAAAACGGGTTTTTCACGGTTTCATGATTTTAAAATACCAAGGAGAGATTTGTTATTATCCTTGATTGGGCATTTAGGAACTTCTTCAATCGATAACATTTTGCAATTACCTGATTTGCAAGAAAGAGTCATGCTTTATAATGCTTATGCGGGACATTTTTATGAACAATTGCAAAGATGTGCAACAGTTTATCAACACTTGATAGTTTTAGACTTGCGGCAAGAAGAAATAGTGTATCCTGGGAATCGTTTTATGATTTATGCTCTTTATCCTAAAGCGACGCTTTCTTTAGCAATAGAAAACGATACACAATCTAACAAAGTAACGTTTTCTTTAGCAAAATCTATTTTAAACAAAGCCTCACGTATGGATGTAGGTGCTTTGATGACGTCTTATGGTGGAGGAGGACATACGGGGGCAGGCACTTGCCAAAGTGAAAAAAAAGATGTAGAAGAAATAAAAATGGCTTTGATTGAAAGAATATTGTTGTCTTCTAAAAGGAAATAGGGAACGGCAAATGTTTATTCACGAGTATCAAGCGAAAAAGATATTTTTAAAATTCGGAATCCCTGTTTTAAAGGGGAGCGTCGCCTATACTGCGAACGAGGCTGAAAGATGTATAAGCCAAATTGGGGGAAAGTCCTGGGTTGTAAAGGCACAAATTCATTCGACATCTAGAGGTCAAGGTACTTTTTTAGATGCAGAAGGCGGAAATAAAGGAGGGATTCGGATTGTGAACACGCCACAAGAAGTGGCATTAGAAACATCTAAAATGCTGGGAAAGCGATTGGTGACTCCTTTCACTGGAGATGAAGGAAAGGAAGTAAAAAAAGTTTATGTGGAAGAACGCGTGGATATAATCTTTTCTTATGCAATTAATATATATATTGATTTTGCTGTTGAGAAAGTTTTTTTGTGTTTGGAAGATTTGGGCAAAAAGAAAACGCTGAAATATGAACTTGATTTAAATAAAAAATTGACATTGATTCAAGCCATGTCATATGTGGCCCATTTAAAGTTGCATTCAAAGTATACAAAAAAAATCGCAAACATTATTCAAAAAATGTATGAGATTTTCAAAGTTTATTCAGCTTTTTGTATAGACATTAATCCTTTAGTTGTGACAAGTGATAAACGCTTATTTGCTTTGGATGGTAAAATGATTTTTGACCCTGATGCTGTTTCTAAATATAAAGAAATTACTAGCATGCGTGACATCGAAGAAGAAAGCTCCGTCCAGATAATAGCGCGTCTTAATAATTTCAGATACACTAAGTTGACTGGAAATATTGGTTGTATTGTAAATGGTTCAGGGCTCGGAATGGCGACACTAGATTTGATTAACTTATATGGCGGAAAGGCAGCATGTATTTTAGATTTAGGGGGGGCACCGACAAAGGAAACTATCGCCAGTAGTTTTAAAACAATATTGTCCGAACCGGATATAGAAGGTGTTTTGTTAAATATATTTGGAGGTGCTACCCGATGTGACCTGATTGCCGAAGGTTTGATTGCTGCTTCGCGAGAAATTAGTATTGGCATGCCTCTTGTTGTGCGCATGGATGGGACGAATGCCCAAATAGGGTGTCGGCTTTTATTTGAATCAGGCTTGCCATTTGTGGTTAAGCAAAGTATGGACGAAGCTGTCCGTGTGATTGTTCAAATGGTACAGGAGATTATGTGATGAGCATTCTCGCTAATGAAAAAACGAAAATTCTTTGCCAAGGCATTTTAACCCCAGAGGGATTAAAACATACAGAACAAGCTTTGGCGTATGGTTCAAATATTGTGGGGGGTGTTGCTAAAGACTTAAAAAACGGGGAAAAAGTTTTAAACTTGCCCGTTTTTAGTACAGTTAAGGAGGCTGTAAATATTTTACATCCTGATGCGACCGTTATTTATTCATCGCCGTTGCAGGCATCTTTTGAAATTTTGTCGGCAATTGAAGCTAACATACCTTTAATTATTTGTACAACGGAAAGAGTTCCAGTTCATGATGTTTTAAAAATCAGAAGTGTGTTGAAAAAATCTAAAAGTCGTTTGATTGGGCCTGCAGCACAGGGGATTATTAGTGCAGGGCAATGCAAAATTGGAACGATGCCTGCTCATTTATTTGAACAGGGGACTGTTGGGATTATGTCACGTTCTAGCTCTATTATGTATGAAGCGTTGGCACAATTACAAAAAAAAGGGTTAGGAGTAACAACTTGCGTTGCCTTGGGGGCATATCCGATTTTGGGGACATCGTTTAACGAAATTTTAGATTTGTTTTTAAAAGACACAAAAACTCAAGCTGTTTTACTTATCGGAGAAATAGGAGGAAATTTTGAACAAGGTTTAGCTGATTATTATAAGAAAAAAAAGAAAAAGAAACCTCTTGTCAGCTATGTAGCTGGGAGTTTCGTCCCTCAAAAAACATACATGGGAAATATAGGCGCTATTGTCAGAACAGAAACGGAAACAGCGAATTATAAAATGGGAAAATTAAAGAAAGCAGGGTCCGTGATTGTTGATTCACCTATTCATATTGGGGATGCGATGTTTAAAACTTTAGTGGCGGAAATAATAAAGGATAAAAAATGAAAACAGAACTTATTCATCTTGTTTATACGCGAATTAGCCATGATTTGTCTAGCGTTGCTGGGGCCCTTTTTAATGGCTCTGAATTGTTGCTGGAATTTTCAGGACAAGTTCAAGATACAGCTTTGTTGATGAATAGTAGTGCTAAGGTTTTAATTGCACGACTTAAGTTTTTTCGTCAAGCATTTGGAATGAATAATGCTTGGGGAGATGATGCAACAGAGGCATATTTAAAAACATTGTCAGAACCTGTGCGCTTGTATGGAGTTTGCACAAACGCTTTGATGAGGGTGTTGAGCATGGTGTTGGCAGACACCTTAATCTATGGAGGAGAAATTAAGATTGAGGATGGAAAATTAATAGCGACAAGCGAAACAATTAAAAAAAATTCAAAATTGAAAAATGTTTTGTGTAATGGAGAAAAAACAGATCAAGCGCCATTGGCTCCAGCACTATATGCTTTTTATTTAGCAAAAGAACAAGGACTGCAATTAGAAATTCAAGAAAAAAATAAAAGTCTTTCAATCCTTGTTAAAAAGATGCGGAGGTGTGATGAAAAAGGCCATTGTTGTTGAAAGAAATAAAAATACAGCGGCTGTGATTGAAAGCATTCTTGTGATGCTAGGGTTTGAATATATTGAATTCAAAAGTGTACAAGGTATCGTTGAAGTTTGTAAAAAAATAAAGCCAGAACTTGTTTTATTGGCCTGGTCAGATGAACAATCGGACAGTATAAATACTATTGCAGAAATTAAAAAAGAAGAAAAGACGACAGTGCTTTGTTGTTCTTCTTATGCAACAATGGATAAAATCCAACAAGCGTTAAATGCTGGGGCAGATGAATACCTAATTAAGCCTTTCGATTATGATATTTTACGTAGTAAGCTATCTATTGTTGGTATGCTATAGGAGATAACCATGATCCCAAACGATTTCCATTTTATTGCAGAAATTTTACAAAATAAATCTGGTTTTGCACTTAATTCTGACCAAATTTATTTGTTGGAAAGTCGATTAGGCCCTATTTTAAGACAAAATAATTTAATTAGTTTGGAAGATTTAGTTAATGCTTTAAAGCTGGATGATAAAAATTTGAAAAACGCAATAAGCGAAGCGATTAGTGTGAATGACACTCGATTTTTTAGAAATAGATATGCCTTTTATGAAATTAAAGATTTTTTGAGCGTGAATGTTTTTAATAATCCGCAAAAAAAAACATTAAGAATTTTGTCCGTTGGTTGTGCGTCCGGGCAAGAAGCTGTTTCTATAGCATTATTACTTTCTGAGGCAAATCACCCAGAAATTCAAACACAAATTTATGCGTTGGACATGTCTCATAGCCAAATTGAACGAGCAAAAAAAGGAAGATATACAAATTATGAAATTCAAAAAGGGTTACCTATTCGGCTTTTGTTGAAATACTTCGAGCTGCATAAAGAATTGTGGCAATTAAAATCTGATGTTTTACAATCCATTCATTATTATTCGCATAACATATTAAACCCTTTGAATGAAAAAGACTTTGATATTATTTTGTGTCAAAATATGATTTCTTTAATGACTTTAGAATCGCAAAAAAAAGTGTTGGAAAATTTGTCACAAATTATCAAATCGGATGGCATACTTATTTTAGGGATGTCTGAAAAATTAACAGGCAGAAGTGTGTTTGAGCCTATTCCGGAAAAAATGGGGATTTATCGTTTGGGAACAACTGATCGCCCCTCTAAAAAAACAGTAACATCTATAGCTAAAAAGCCTCTGTTTAAAACAGCCATTATTCACAAAAAATAGTTAATCTTTGTGGTGAATCTTTTTATAAATCTTTTCGGCACAAGGTAGGGCTTCTTCAATTTTGTTAACAAAAGCAATATAATCTATTTTTTCATCCGAAATCGCGCCATATTTATACATTTTTTCCAGTTGTTTCTTAAAAGGTGTCCAGAAACCAGATAAGTTAATGAAAATCAAGGGCTTTTTTTTGATTTTTTGAATTTGAATTAAAACGGCGAATTCACTTAACTCGTCAATTGTTCCCCACCCACCAGGCAAAACAAAAATTGCATCTCCTTTATCAAACAATTTAAACTTTCGAGTTGACAAATTGGAAACAATCTCAACTTCTCCCTTTTTGAATAAACTTGGTTTTTTGCATTGGCGCTTAAACAATTTTGGGGTTGTCACTCCATGGATAGAGCCATTTTCTTGAGAAACACCTTGAAATAGTGCGCCTAGCATTCCATCATCTCCGATTCCGTAAAAAAGAGTTATACCTCTTTTCCCAAGAATTTTGCCAAGCCGAACACCTTCCTCATGATACTTGTCTGTTAAGTTTTTAGTAGCGCTTCCAAAAACCGTAATTTTTTTTAAATTCATGTTTTTGCCTTTCTAAAACGTCATGATGTGCACAAAAAACTTAATCTTTTATTAAGATAAAAAGAATAAAATACAAACCAGAGGTGTAGCAATGATGGATAAAAAAATTGAAAAATACATTATCGATTATACGCATAAAGCAGAACAAGGCAAACTTGTTCAACTTGTGGGTCGCGAAGATGAGATGGGCAGATTAATCCACATTTTGTTGCGTAAAGAAAAAAATAATCCTCTGCTTGTGGGAATGGTTGGAATTGGTAAAACAGCATTAATCGAAGGGTTGATAAGTTTTTTGAATACTTCACAAGCGCCTATTAGATTAAAAGACAAACGGGTTGTGGGTATAGACGTTGCTTCGTTAATGTTGGATTGTAATGATGAAAAAAATTATGTCCACAACCTAAAAGTGTTGTTTGAAAGTATTGTTCAACAAAAAGAGAAGCAAATTTTATATATTCAAGATATTAGCTTTCTTGTACGCACAGACATAAACCCAGAAAATATAGAATTATCAAAGTTTTTGAAATTAAAACTTCAAGAAGGGTCTATTAATTGCATTATAGAAACGGATACTTTTTCCTATAAAACTTATTTAGAAAAAGATGTCCCAGTTTTGCAAATGTTGCAACCTGTTTTTTTGGAGGAACCTACCCCAGAACAAACGATACAAATTGTTTTAGGATTAAAAAAGCAATATGAAGATTATTATAATATTATAATAACTCCAGAATTTGTGCAAACTGCGGTGACTTTGACACACCGATATATTAAACATAGAAAATTTCCCGAAAAAGCACTTGATTTATTGGATGATTCTGCCAGCTTGTTTTTGATGGATGATGTCATATGTCAAACAAAAAAAAGTGTGCGAGAGATATCTACAGAGTATGCTCTGCGCGTGATTTCGGATTGGACAGGCATCCCTGTTGAAAAAGTGGATACAGAAGATAAAAAACGATTAGCGATGGCTGAAGAATATTTAAAAGAACGAGTTATCGGCCAAGATAATGCAGTTGTTGTTGTAGCTGATGCGCTTAGACGATCTCGGTCTGGATTGCAAGATCCAAATCGACCTATAGGTTCATTTTTATTTATCGGGGCAACAGGCGTTGGGAAAACAGAATTAGCAAAATCTTTAGCTGAATTTGTGTTTCATGATGAAATGGCGCTGATGCGATTGGATATGTCTGAATATATGGAACGTACTTCGGTTGCCAGATTAATAGGAGCGCCTCCAGGAACTCCAGGGTTTGAAAAGGGAGGCTTACTTACCGAAGGGGTAAGATTAAAGCCGTTTCAAGTTATTTTGTTCGATGAAATTGAAAAGGCAAACGGCGATATTTTGAATTTGCTTTTACAAGTTTTAGATGAAGGGCGCTTGACGGATACAAAGGGAACAACTGTGGATTTCCGAAATACAATTATCATTATGACGTCTAATGTTGCGGGGGATTTGCCAAGCTATCAACGTATAGAAATTTTAACGCGTTATTTCCGACCAGAGTTTTTAAACCGTATTGATGATATTGTTTCTTTCCATCAATTAAAAGAAGAACATTTGCGTAAAATTATAGATATTCATTTAAACAAATTATTGAAACGTGCGTTGTTGGCAGGGTATCGTTTGTTCATAGATGATAAAGCAAAACAATGGTTTGTAGATGAAGTTTTTACGTCTAAATTTGGTGTTCGAGCATTGAAACGGTTGTTACAACATCAAATAGAAAATCCATTAGCTTTTTTAATTATGCAAGAAAAAGTCAATATGGGTGATGAAGTGTTGGTAACGATGGATGCAAAAAGTAAAAAAATACAAATTTTTTCAAAAAAGAAAAAATGACGGATTTAACGAATCAATTGTTAGAATGGTATGAAAAAAATGGACGCGATATGCCTTGGCGTATCAAAGGTGGAGCTCATTTTGATCCTTATGCTGTCTGGGTATCAGAAATTATGTTGCAACAAACAACAGTACAAACTGTTTTAGACTATTTTAACCAATGGATGAAACGTTTCCCCAATTTAAGAATATTAGCACAATCAGATTTAGACGACGTATTAAAAATTTGGCAGGGGATGGGATATTACACACGTGCGAAAAAGATGCATGTATGTGCGAAGGTTTTAATGGAAAAATACAATGGGATTTTCCCAACTTGTCGTGATGAATTATTAAAATTGCCAGGGATAGGACCATATACAGCTTCTAGTTTATGTGCTTTAGCATTTAATCAATCTGAAACAGTTGTAGATGGCAATGTTATTCGTGTTATTGCACGACTTTATGCGTTAACTTATCAGGTAGATAAAGATGATATTTATCCTTTAGCTCAAAAGTTAACTTCAAAGAATCAAGGCGCTGATTATGCTTCAGCGATTATGGATCTAGGCGCAATGGTTTGCAAACCTAAAAATCCTTTGTGTGTTCAATGCCCATGGAAAAATGCATGTCAAGCTTATGCGCAAGGTATTTATGACAATATTCCCGTGATAAAAAAAACAATAAAAAAGAAAAAAAATGGGGCTGCCTTTGCTATTTATGATGAAAAGAATCGGTTGTTCATTATTAAAAGGCAATGCAAAGGTTTGTTGTCAGGGCTATGGGAAATTCCTTGGACACAAGGGAATGAGCGTCCGCCCTTTCCAGGTGAATGGCAACTATTAAAAAAACAAGTTCATCACGTTTTTACACACATAGATTTAACGTTAAGTATATTAAAAATAAAAGTAACTGAGCAAAATGACTTTTCAGGAAAAGGGCGGTTTGTAACACTTGAAGAATTGAATGAAATGCCATTTTCTACATTAATGAAAAAAGTATTAAAGGTGGCGAATAGTTCCTTTTAAAACCATAACAGACCATGCAGGTACAGTGAATGTTCTCCGTATCATTATAAAATTCTCAAGGCTTCTGGATGTTTCAAGAATCATATTCCATCGGATATTTGATTTAAATTTTGGAATTTTATAAACCTGATCGGTTTCTGATGCGTTTAAAACGATAAAATAGATGAATTCACTTTTGCTGTCTTTGACGCAAAAAGCAAAGCAACGTACATAAATCAACCAATCTTCTTCAGTCATAGGCTGTCCATTTGGTTTAAACGCAATAATAAATTGATTGTTTGTGTTGAAAGTCATCATTTTTTTTAACAAAGGATTTTGCTTTTGAAATTGTGTTAATTGCGCAATAAAAGCATACATGTGTTGTTCTTCTTTTGAAAAAGGCTTCCACGGGAACCAAGAAAGGGAGTTATCTTGACAATAAGTGTTGTTATTTCCCCATTTGGTGCGCATGATTTCATCCCCAGATAAAATCATAGGCGTCCCGTTGGATAAAAATAATGTTGCAAGCATAGCCCGCATACGACGCGTTCTGAAATCCAAGATATCGGGGTTGTTTGTGTGACCTTCTGTTCCGCTATTCCAAGACCAATTCGAATCGGACCCGTCTCTGTTTTGTTCCTGGTTGCTATCGTTATGTTTAAAGTTATAACTGACCAAATCGTACAAAGAAAAACCATCGTGAACTGTTATAAAATTGATTTTCTTTTTAATGGATTTGTCTGATGTCACTAAAGGTTTTGTTATTTGTTCAAACAAGACTCCTGCTTGATTCATATCGCCTTTCCAAAAGCGCCGCACAGTATCTCTAAAAAAACCATTCCACTCTGCAAAAATTGGGGGGAAATTGCCCAATTGATATCCATTAGGACCTAAATCCCAAGGCTCAACAATTAATTTAATTTCGGATAAGGCCGGTGTTTCTTTTAATCGTTTAAAAAAAACGGATTGAGGATCGAATTGGTTTTCAGAATCCCGAGATAAAGTAACAGCTAAATCAAAACGAAAACCATCAATATCAAAAACTTCTGTCCAATAAAGCAATGATTGTATAACCATATCTGAAACTGCTGGATTGGATAAGTCAAATGTATTCCCACACCCTGTATCATCTAAATAATATTGTTGCTCATTTGGAATTAATCGGTAATAAGAAGCATTATCAATTCCGCGACAAGATAACAACGCCCCCATAAAGCCACCTTCGCCAGAATGGTTATAAACGACGTCTAAAATGACTTCCATGCCGGCCATATGATAATCTTGCACCATTTTTTTTATTTCGGATAATTGATTTTTTCTCAAGTAATTGGGCTGGGGAGCCATAAAACAAACGGGGTCATATCCCCAATAGTTTGAAAGGCCCTTTTCCACCAAATGTTGAGATTTGTTAAAGGCGTAAATTGGTAACACTTCTAGACTTGTAACCCCCAAAGTTTGTAAATAGGAAATGACTTTATTAGATGCTAATCCCGCGAAAGTCCCTCGTATTTTTCTGGGTATATCTTTTCTTTTTTTTGTCATGCCCTTGACATGTGTTTCGTAGATAACTGTTTCTTGCCAATTCAAATAAGGTTTTGTGCTTTTTTCAATTTTAGGTATATCAACAACAACACATTTTGGCATAAAGGGGGCACTATTAATGGTGCTAAAGGAAAGATAACTTTTTTTGTGTCCAAAGATGTAGGGTAATTGAGAAGGATGAAAAACAACGGGTTTTGTAATTTGCTTGGCCATAGGGTCTAATAATAATTTATGATGATTAAAAAGGTGTCCCGCATTGGGATCATAAGGTCCATAGACACGATAACCATATAATTGCCCATCATAAATTTTATGGACAAAAACGTGCCAAATATCATTCGAACGATACAACGGAATATGATGAGTTTCGTGTTCTCGTCGATTAAACAAACACAGAACTACTTTTTCTGCATGATGAGAAAAAAGCGAAAAATTTACACCACTTTCACCAACGGTAGCGCCTAACGGATAAGGTGTTCCTGGACTAATTTTAATTTTGCGCAAGAACATATTGACCCCCTTATTTTTTTAACTTTAGGATGATTGTTGCCAAGGGAGGTAAAGTTAAATCCAACGCATATTTTTTAAAATTCCATCCAGGATCTAAGGTATTTAAATCGCCTAAATTTAAAACATTGCTTCCGCCATAAATTGTGTTATCAGAATTAAAGATTTCTTGATAAGTTCCAGGATTGTTTGTGCCAACTTTGTAATGGGACAAAGGTACGGGCGTAAAATTACATACGATGATGACAAAATCATCGGTTGATTTTGCTTTACGAATATAACTAACAACACTGTGATCGACATCTGATCCATCAATCCATTCAAAACCATCTTCTTCGAAATCTTCTTCGTATAATGCCCGCTCTGTTTTATGCAAAGAGTTTAAGTCTTTAACTAATTTTTGAATACCCTTATGGGAGGAATCGTTTAATAAATGCCATCCAAGGCTTTGATCATATTTCCATTCCCAAGCTTGGGCAAATTCGTTTCCCATAAACAAAAGTTTTTTACCGGGGTGCGTGTACATAAACGTGTAATAAGCACGTAAATTAGCAAATTTTTGCCATTTATCCCCGGGCATCTTATCTAACATAGGTCCTTTTCCATGGACAACTTCATCATGAGAAAGGGGTAAAACGAAATTTTCTGTAAAAGCGTAAACAAGGCTAAAAGTTAACTCACTTTGATGAAATTTTCGATGAACAGGTTTCCGGCGAATATATTGTAAAGAATCATTCATCCATCCCATATTCCACTTAAACGAAAAGCCCAAACCTCCCAAGTAGGTCGGTCGAGAAACCATGGGCCATGCAGTTGATTCTTCAGCAAATGTTAAAGCCCCACTTTTTTCGGCATAAACCCATTCGTTTAACCGCCTTAAAAAAGCAATGGCTTCAATGTTTTCATGTCCGCCGTATTGGTTGGGAACCCATTCTCCAGATTTTCTTCCATAGTCTAAGTAAAGCATGGATGCAACGGCATCAACCCGTAATCCATCAATATGATACTCTCTTAACCAAAAAAGAGCATTAGCTAATAAAAAATTAGAAACCTCATTACGTCCATAATTGTAAATTTTTGTTCCCCATTCTTTTTGTTCGCCTTTGCGAGTATCTGCGTGTTCGTACAAAGCAGTTCCATCAAAATAGGAAAGTCCGAATTCGTCTTTTGGGAAATGTGCTGGTACCCAATCAATAATAACCCCGATACCTGCCTGATGTAAAGAATCAATCAAAAATTTAAAATCATCTGGTGTCCCATATCTGGAAGTTGGAGCATATAATCCTAAAGTTTGATACCCCCATGATCCGTCAAAAGGGTGCTCAGATATAGGTAAAAATTCTACATGAGTAAAACCAGTTTCCAAAACGTAAGGAGGTAATTCTTTTGCTAACTCTCGATAAGTTAAAAATCGATTTTCTTCTAAGGAATTTCTACGCCAAGAACCTAAGTGAACCTCATAAATAGACATAGGTTTATGCAAAGAATCAGTTTCATTTCTACGTTGTTCAATCCATTTTTGATCATTCCATTGATAATGTGCCAGATTGTAAACAATGGAGGCAGTATTTGGCCGTAATTCAGAATAAAAACCAATAGGATCCGATTTTAAAGGCAATACTTGATTTTTAGAATTTAAAATTTCGTATTTGTAATATTCACCTTCGCATAATTGAGGAATAAACAACTCCCAAATTCCGGAGGATTCTCGACGACGCATGGCGTGACGTCTTCCATCCCAAGAATTAAAATTGCCAATAACGCTAACCCTTTTTGCATTTGGAGCCCAAACGGCAAACAGTACGCCATCAATACCTTCGTGATTAATTAAATGTGCTCCTAATTTATCATATAAATTTTTGTGATTTCCTTCATTCATTAAGTGTAAATCAAAATCTCCCAACACTGGGGTGAAACGATAAGGGTCTTCTGCGATGTAAAAAGAACCGTTTGCAAATTCAAACTTTAACTTATATTTGAAAAAGTTTTTTCTGGTCGATAAATTTAATTGAAATAATCCACTGTTATGAATACGATTCATAACTCCGATTGTTTCTTTTTCGTCATAAGATAATACGGTTACACTTAATGCTTGAGGATACGATACCCGGATAAAAAGTCCCTCATCATCATTGATATGCATACCTAAAATATCAAACGGATTAGACAATCCATGCATCATTACTTGATTCATAAATTGAAAACTCAACGTACTTTTCATATAATTCTCCCCTTTTCCTTTTTATCTTATAACATTCAATTTTTTTAAAAGAAAGTAGAAAATCGATAAATTGAACTTAAAAAGAAGTTCTTAAAAAACAATGGCACAAAGCAATTGCCAAGGCGTCGGATGCATCAGGTGGAATATGCTCCGGTAACGTGGGCAACATACGACGAACCATCATGTTGACTTGGGCTTTGTCCGCATGCCCCACCCCGACAACCATTTTTTTGATTTGATTGGGTGTGTATTCAGACACAGGAATTTTGTGTTCTGCTGGAGCTAAAATAACAGCTCCTCTAGCTTGTCCTAATTTTAAAGAAGATATTGGATTTTTATTGACAAAAGTCTGTTCAATCGCGGCTTCATTTGGTAAAAAATCCAAAATGACCTTAGTTAAAGACTCGTGGATTACAACCAATCGTTCAGCTAAGCTTAAGTCAACATCTGGAGAAATAACACCTGCGGCAAAAAATGAAACCTTACTTCCTTGCTTATCAACTAATCCCCATCCAGTGTGACGTAATCCAGGGTCAAGACCCAAGATACGCATTATACTTCTATTTTCTTTAAAACATCTGGAGCAATATTAGCATTTGATATAACACGTTGAACGTCATCATCATCTTCTAGTGCAGAAATAAGCCCCATCAACTTTTCAGCAGTCTCTAAATCTGCCAAGGAGTTAGAAACAATAACTTTCCAATCCAACCTACAAACGGTTGGGTCGCCAAACTTTTTTTCCAAGGCCGAACGAACTGTCGCTAAATCATCGGGATTGCAATAAATGGAGTGATTTTTCTCATCTGATTCAACATCATTGGCGCTAGCCTCAAGAGCCGCTTCAAACATAGCATCTCCAGATGCTGTAGAAAAAGGGTATTCAATCAATCCAACGCGTTCAAAATTGAAAGAAACAGATCCGTTTGCTCCCATATTTCCGCCTCGTTTTGAAAAAAGTGAGCGTAAGTTTGATGCTGTTCTTGTGCGATTGTCCGTTAAAGCTTCAACAATAATAGCAACGTTTCCTGGTCCAAAGCCTTCATATCGGACTTCTTCGTAAACAGTAGAATCCTCCCCAGGAGCTCCTTTTTTTATAGCGCGTTCAATGTTGTCTTTGGGCATGTTTTCAGCACGTGCTGCCAAAATAGCTGAACGCAACCGAGGATTTGTTGCCGGGTCGGGCAATCCTGTCTTTGTCGCAATAGTAATTTCACGTGCGAGTTTTGAAAAAACTTTGGCACGCATTTGATCTTGCGCCCCTTTTCGGTGCATAATATTTTTAAATTGTGAATGACCTGACATTTTTTTATCCTTTTGCTAAATATGGGGTCAGGCTATCACAATAGCCTGCTGTTTTCAAGAAAAATCGTTAAACTTATTAAGTTTCGTTGATTAAATGAGCCCCTAAGCGAATAGAGCGAATATGTTGGCTTAATCCCGTTTTATCATCTGTTTGTACAAATACGGCACATAAAGTTCCATCTTTTTCAGCAGGTTGAAGTCGTGATGTCGTTTCTTTCCCTGTAAAGCGAGATAATGCAGTTTCAACCTGCATCCCAATGATAGAATAATAATCTCCGCACATTCCAATGTCAGTGATATAGCCTGTTCCTTTTGGTAATATCATAGCGTCGGCCGTTGGGATATGTGTATGGGTGCCTGCAATAAGCGATGCTTTCCCATCTGCGTAAAATCCTAAAGCCATTTTTTCAGAGGTAGCTTCTCCATGAATGTCAACAATTAAAGCATTGAAGTCTCGACCTAAGATATGTTGTTTGCAAAAACTTTCTAACGCAACAAAAGGACTGATATTGTTGTGCATAAAAACCTGCCCCAACAATTGTAATACGGCAACTTTTCGGCCATCTAGCAAAGTGGAAACACAAAAGCCGTGTCCAATTGCTCCTTCCGGAAGATTAATGGGTCGAATAAGGGTGTTTTCTTTTTGTAGAGTTGTAAAAATGTCTTTTTTATCCCATGTATGATTCCCCATTGTCATAACATGAATACCCATCTTTTTTAAAGATTGATACATTTTAGGAGTCAATCCGAATCCATGTGCAGCATTTTCGGCGTTTGCAACGACAAAATCCAAGCGCAATTTCTTGTTTAATTCCGGCAAATAGCGAGCAATAGCTTTTCTTCCGGAACTCCCAACAATATCTCCGAAAAATAAAATGTTCATGAATCGCTCTTTTTTAAAATATCAGCAAGCTCTGAAACGCGAATAGCAAAGCTATCTATAAAGTGAACGACCTGAGATAAATCCATTGACGATGCGTCGCTACCAATTGAAGACGATTTTGACTGCGATAAAAATAATTCTTCTGCAACAAGAATATTTACCATCGCAAGTAATTGTCCTTCAGGAATATAGCCAATACTTTTCGTTAAAGTACTTGCCTTAGTATCTAAAAACATCGCAAGTTTTTGAATGTGCTCTTCTTTGCCATCAGCACACGCAATTTTATAAGGCACACCAGCAATTTTAAACGTAACAACAGCCATTATTTTTTCTCCTGTGCTTGAGATAAAATTGCATCTATGCGAGCATAAGTTGTAACGATTGCGTTGTGTAAAGTAGTGATTTTTTCTTTGTCTTCAGAACGTTGGCTTTTTGTGATAACAACAGCCCCTTCTAATTTTTGAATGGCATTATTTAAATTTTTTAAAGCAATTTTCAAAGTATCCATGTTCTGCACTTTCTTTTTGTAGAGGATACAATAGAAAAATTTTTTTTTCAACGAAAATATAAAAAGTTTCGTATCTGCAAAAAAGAGTTGAATAATAAATGAAAATTGTATAGCCTTCTTGAAAAGAAGGCTCTGATTGCGATTTTGCGCGGCAAAGGGGGGGGGAAGACGAATGTCTTGGGAAATAAATAACAGTTCAAATGCATTGATAGTTGTGGATGCTAAAGGTATTATCCGTCAGATAAACTCAGTTGCCGAGCATTTATTTGGTTTTAAGTCAGGAGAACTTGTTAATCAATTTATTGGTCAAATTGTTTATTTTTCGAATATAGAAAATAAAAAAAAATTTCTTCACCAGTTCCTGGGCGGTAATAAAGAGAAAGATCATCAAAAGGGGGTAAAAAAGAGTGGTGAATTTTTTCCTATAGATGTTTTTGTTGTTCCTGTTCAAGAAAAACTTTTTGCTTGTATTGTCAAAGATGATATAGGTCAATCATTTCACGAACAATTCGAAAAAATGGGAAACACTATTTTAAGAAAGGTTATAAGGGGTGAAGAATTAAAAGATTTTGTCGAGTTTATTTTGAACCAAATTCAAGAAATATTTGGTTTGCAATTGTTGTGGTTTGGAGAATACAATTCTAATGAAAAAAATGTCCATGTACTTTGTGTCAAAGGCAGTATGTCGAAAACAATAGAATCTAATGCTATTTACACAAGTACGGATAAATTAATTCATCCATCTGTTCGGGCGTGTATAAAGAAAAAAATGGTTAAAGAAAAAGTTTTTGACATAAAAAAGAATGCTTGTTATTTGATATCGATCCCAATTTTGTTAAAAAATGAATCAATTGGAGTTTTAACATTTTTAGTGTTGAAAAGTCCTAATCAACATTTTGTCATTGAAGGACTTGAAAATATAGCCACGCGGTTGGGTCTGATTTTACAAATTGCTCAAGAGCAAAACGCGCTGCGTTTATTAAGAATGGCGATTTCTTGCACAATGAACGCTGTTTTTATTGCCAATGTTCAAGGAAAAATTATTTGGGCTAATGAAGCATTTGTTCGATTAAGTGGGTACACCGCCAAAGCGATTATTGGGAAAGATATAGACTTTTTAAGTAAAGAAACAGAATCTTGCGATATTTATAAAACAATTTTCCCAAAGATAAAAGAAGGTCTCCCTTGGAAAGGAGAAATCATTGGTAAGCGTAAAAACAAAACGTTGTTTGCTGCCGAACAAATTTTAACACCGATGAGATATTACAAAAGTGACGTTACGCATTATGTTTCAATTTATAACGAGTTAACCGAAAAAAAAGATGCTCAACAGGCAATTTTTCATTTATCGAACTATGATCAATTAACGGGCTTGCCGAATAGAGATTTGTTCCAAGAGCAGTTGGCACAAATATTGAGCGAAAGTAAACAAATAAACGAAAAAATAGCTATCGTTTTGATGGATATTGTTGGCTTTAATCGTGTCAATGATATGCTAGGACATTCGGTGGGGGACCAAATTTTAAAGAATGTTGCAAAACGAATAAAATCCTGTGTTTCTGTGAAAGATGTTGTTGCACGTATTGGAAGTGATGAGTTTGGTATTATTTTAAGAGAGCTCCCTCATCCCGAAGAAGCAGGGAAAATAGTACATCAAATAATCAAAAATCTTCAAAGAAACATGAAAATAGGAAAAGATGTATTAGAGTTAGGTTGTAATGCGGGTATTTCAATGTTCCCAAGTGACGCCAAAGATGTGGGAAAATTGATTAACTATGCAGATATGGTTTTATTCAAAGCAAAACGAACAGGGGCACAATCATATTTGTTTTTTTCGCCGGAATTGAATACGGAAATTGAAGAGCGATTCAAATTAGAACAAGAAATGCGTAAGGCGTTAATTCATAAGGAATTTTTCCTTAATTTTCAGCCGCAAATAGATTTAAAAACAGGACGCATTGCTGGGTGGGAAGCTCTTGTACGTTGGAGGCATCCGAAAAAAGGATTGATTCCTCCGACAGTTTTCATCCCCATTGCAGAAGATACGGGGTTGATTGTTGTTTTGGGCATGTTGATTTTAGAGGAAGCCTTGAAGCAATTAAAAGACTGGAATAAACAAGGCTATAAAGATATAACGATGGCTGTAAATGTTTCTTCGGTTCAATTTGAAGGAGAAAATTTATCCAAAGAGGTAAAAAGGTTGATTAAAAAATATCATGTTAAGCCTGGCACATTGGAATTGGAATTGACAGAGTCCGTCATTATGAAAGATGCCGCGAAAGCCGCTGATATTTTAAAAACTTTTGCAAATAACGGAGTTCATTTGTCAATTGACGATTTTGGGACGGGTTATTCATCTTTGAATTATATAAAAACTTTTCCATTCAATAAGTTGAAAATAGATCGTTCTTTTATTAAAAATGTTTTGGAAAAATCCGAAGATTTAGCAATCGTCAAAGCAATCATCAGTTTAGGGCATATTTTGGAATTAGATGTTATTGCCGAAGGCGTCGAAAACATAGAACAATTGGAACTTTTGAAAAAATTGGAGTGTGATTTTATTCAAGGTTTTTATTCAGGAAGACCCATGAATGCGCAAACGGCAACAGCTCTTTTGGCAAAAAGAAATAACGAATTAAAATAATTCAAAAAATTTATCGTCTTTGTTGTACACGGTTTTATTTCGTCCTGTTTCTTTTGCTTTATATAAAGCGGTATCCGCAATGTTAAGGATGTAATCATACGTTTCTAATGATGTTTTTTGTGCAACTCCTGCACTAATGGTAATATGAATAGATAAAAGTTGTTCATAGCCTTGTTTTTGAGTCGGGTTAGAGTGTTTTCTTTGGGTTGATAAAAAGAAATCGCTTGTTGAAATAGTTGAACGAATTTCTTCTATTTCGTCCAAAACTTCTTCTAATTGAGCATAAGGGAAAAAAAGGACAAATTCTTCCCCTCCAAACCGATAAATAGAACCAGAATGAATTAATTGAGAAAGTCGTGCGGAAATAACGCGCAAAGCCTGGTCTCCAACTTCATGCCCATAAGTGTCGTTTAGTTTTTTAAAAAAATCAATATCCATAATTGCTAAGGTGTAAGGGTGTAATTTATGTTGATTTACTGCGTTCATTAATGCGCGTCGTCCAGGGATGTTTGTTAATTCATCTAAGAAAGCCATTTTGTGCGAAATTTGAAGCAGGCAAAACAAAACACATACAATGGCCGATAAATAAAAGAATACAGCATTATTAATATTAAAAAAAGAAATAAAAGAAACAAAAAAGATACCAATGAATGCAATGTTTAAACAAGATTTGTTTTTTTTGAAAAGCAAAAGAGAAAGGATAAAAAAAACAAAAAAACTAAAGATACCAATGATGGGCACTGTAAGGCGGCTTTCAACAGTCAAGGGGAAATAAAAAAAGTTGGACATTCTATGTAAAAATCGTTGAAAGAATATTTCTCCGCCTAAAGCGGGGAAAAAATAGGTAGCAAAATAAACAATCAAAATTTGTCCGGCGATTAAAATCCCGTTACGCATCAAAGAATTTAAAAATAAATTTTCTTGCTTGGCATAGGCTAACAAACAAAGGTTAATTGGAAACAAAATACACATTAATGGATATGCGACTAAACCGTAATAGTTATTGTCAAACCGATGCAAAGCAAAGTATTGTGAAAAAATATAAGCCAACAACGTTAAAAGTAATAAAAATAAAGCTTTATCTTGTTTAATCCATAATCCTAAACCAAAAGAAATAACGAAAATAGTGTATAATGATGTTTTGATAATGATTAACACGATTTCTTTATCGATAAACAAAGACAACAAAAAAGAGCCCAAAAGGACGATAAAAATAGATAAGAAAGCGTAAAGGACAGACGAAAATAATTTTCTCATTTTTAAATTTACTTTTCCCTTTGTCAATTCGACATCATACCATATAATTGTGCAATAGTTAAGAAAAAAAAGAAAATTAATGATAAAAAAGGACGAATAATGAAAAAGGAAAATATCATTACCTTGTTTGAATTGTTGAAAAAAAACAACCCACATCCTAAATGCGAATTAAATTATACGAATGAATATACGTTGATGGTCGCAATTATTTTATCGGCACAAGCAACAGATAAAAGAGTGAATAAAGTGACGCAGTCTTTGTTTGAGAGAGTGCAAACGCCGGAGCAAATGTTATCCTTGGGGGAAAATAGTTTAAAAAAATATATTAACAGTTTGAATTATTTTAATACAAAAAGCCATCACATCATTAAAATGACACAAGAATTACAAGAAAAGTATCAAGGACGATTTCCTTTGGATTTTGAAAAATTGCAAACTTTGCCGGGGATAGGCCGTAAAACGGCAAATGTTTTTTTAAACGTTTGGGGGCATCGTCCTGTAATAGCTGTAGATACGCATGTTTTTCGAGTTGCTAATCGGCTTGGCCTTGCTTCTGGGAAAACACCGCTGGAAGTAGAGCTAAAATTGGCGAAAGTTGTTCCTGATAAATTTAAATTAGATGCTCAACATTGGTTGGTTTTATTGGGCCGATATACATGTAAGGCGAAGAATCCATTATGTGAGCAATGCCCAGTGTTTTCTGTTTGTGTTGTGCAAAAGAAAAATAAAGGCTTCCCAAAGTGAAAAGAATCATTTATCATAACACAAAAAGGGAACAATATGTCGAATATAATAAAATTGTTTTTTGTATTGATGGTATTATGGTTAGGGATACCTTCTTTTCCTCTTTTTGCGCAAAAAACACAAGATTTGCTTTCTATTGAACGCCGTGCAAAACAAGGCAAAACAGTTACGGGAGTCGCGGGGAAAGATCCATTGGTTTTTATTGGGGATACAGTGACGAATGAACCAAAAGATAAAAAATCAAAAAATACTTTTGTCCCAACTCCTGTTGATTGGAAAGCCACTTCTAAAAAGATAAAGATAAAAACGCCATTTAATCGGGGAGAAGAAGTCCCTTACATTGAGCATATTCCCTATATGTTTGTGACAATTCAAGTTTTGGGAGATGGTAAGGTTTATGTCACTGAGGACATTCAATTAATTGTTCAACCTAATTCTTTTTTGAACGAATTTAAACGAATTTATAATACGACTTTATTGACCCCACAAGGGGCGTATAAGCGAGCTCAAAGGTCTTTTTTGCGAGGAAAATATAACGGTAATGTTACCACTATAAATGTATTTCCGTTAGAAGATCAAGGAAAGGAAGAAGTATCTTTTCCAGAGGCAAAAAATTTAAGTTCTGGGTTACATGTATTTCAACTGTCATACGTTATTTCTAGTGCCTTTATAAAATCTGGAGAAATAAATCAACTTTTTATCAGTTTGTTGGGATCATCTATTCCTCTGCCTGTTGAACGATTATCTGGAGTGTTATCGGTCCCAACATCAACAAAGCTTATCAAACAAGAATTATTGTTTGGAGAAAACAATCTTACAGTTGAAAATGCATCTGATGTTTTATCTGATGAAACAGGACATGTAGCTTTTAAAACCCAAAAATTATTGCCCCCACAAGCTGACGTTCGATTAAATGTTTTAATGGCAGAAATTCCAAAAGCGTCTATTCCGAAGATAGTTCGTTTAAATAATTTTATTTTGGACACGCTTGTGATTTGGATATCTTTGATTGCAGGAATGTTTATCTGTTTGTATTATTGGATTGAAATTTGGATTTTTCTACACACTAAAGAAAATAAAAAAATGCGTCAAAAAGTATTAAAAAAACTAGCCTTTCATCCAGAATTAATCAGATATGCTTTGTTTAAAAAGGCTGATGCTAGAATGGCGGGCGCGTTATTGACTGGATTGGTACAAAAAGGGTCTGTTTTGCTTTCGATTGCGGGAACGAGTAAATTACGTGTGCAGCCCACTTCTACCCCAACAAAGCTTCGAAAAGCAGAAGCCTATATTTTGTCAAATTTATTTCCGACTGCAGAAAAGAAAGAAGTATTCTTTAATCCTTCGGTATTTCAAAATAATCTTGATTTTCAAAAAATAGTACAATTCGAGTATTTAAAACAATACACCAAAGTCATTGCACAAGAATTGTTCAGTGGTTGGATTGTTGGAGGTATTTGTTTGGCTGCATTGTTTTTACTTGATGTGCCTTTCTTTGAGCTCTTTTTATCAGCTGTTTTTTTAAGCATATGTATTTTTATTGGGAGTTATTTTTTTATTACAAAAGCGACGTATCCTATTTTAATTCGTAAATTTTATCAAGCCCAAAAAGAACATTTAGAGGCTATTTTGCGAGATAAAAGCGAAGATTCAAAAATAGTAATTCAAAAAAATATCTCTATACTTATTGCTTTGGATGTGGTTCGTCCTTTGTCCGAAGAAATGGACGTAAAAGTGAAGTTCCCATTGGGAAAATTAAACGATACAATGTCATTGACATTGGTTGATAATATTGTAACATCTGGTGGGTGATTTGTGAAAATAGGAACATAATCCCGTATTTTTTGTTTTTGCATTCTTTGCCTTTTGCTTATGTATTCTTGAGGGGGGATGGGTTTATCTGTGGAAAAATTTTTGGAGGTTCAATCAAAGCGCAATATCCTTTTTTCAATCAAGGGGCTAAAGAATATATTAGTAAAAAACATCTTTTGGTTTCCGCAATCAAAGACAAATCAGGGAAAGTCAAAATTAGAAATACCGTCTGGTTTGTCCAAACAAGAGATAAGTTGAAAATAGGTAGTTTCGTTGTTGTTGAGGACATTTACGGAAGGGCGTTGGAGGTTTTTAAACAATAAAAAAAGAGTTTTGTATAATAAACAACAAAGGAGGATGCTATGCTTTATAAAATTGGTTTTTTTTGTCTGCTTGTGTACGCTTTATTGCTGGGCGTCAATGCGGCAGAAATTACAATGGTGTCTACTGAAGCACAACAATCTTTAGCGATGACTATTTACAATCAAAACAGGGCATTAGTGAAAGATGTTCGGCTTGTTCCTTTGACTAAAGGAGTAAATGAAGTGGCTTTTGCTGATGTTTCCGATGCTATCGAACCTTCATCGATATTGGCTCAAGGTGATGGAGTCCTAATTCAAGAGCAAAACTTTAATTTTGATTTGTTAACCAATCAAAATATGTTGAAAAAATCTGTTGGTTTAACGGTGGATGTGGAATGGATTAATCCCACGACAGGAGAGATACAAAATAAAAAAGCTCAGATATTAGCGTATAACGATAAGCCTATTTTAAAAATAGACAATAAAATTGAAACAAATTATCCGGGGCGAGTTGTTTTTAACCAAATTCCGAAAAATTTATGGTCAAAGCCGACGTTAATTTTGAAATTGATGAGCAAAAGTGAAAAGTTAGAAAAGTTAGAGCTATCCTATTTAACAACAGGGATTAGTTGGAATGCGGATTACGTTGCGGAATTGAATGTAGATAATAATGTGTTGGATTTAAATGGTTTGGTGACTTTGAAAAATAATACAGAAGTTTCTTATGAAAATGCCACTTTGCAATTAGTCGCCGGAGATGTTAATTTTCAAAATGAGCGCCTGTATGAAATGCGCGCCCAAAAACAAGTATCATACGATATGGCCGTCAGCAATAGTATGGAATCTGAAACTTTAGGCGATTATCATTTATATACAATGGACCGACCAACCAACATTATGTCAAAACAAACGAAACAAGTTTCTTTATTGTCAGGGACAGGGGTAAAGGTTCAAAAAAAATATAAATTGATAGATGTGCTAGACGCAGGATCAACTTCTGAATTCAAAGATGTAAAACCGTTTGTTTTTTTGCATTTTAAAAATGCACAATCCGAAGGATTAGGTATCCCCCTACCTCGAGGAACTGTTCGCGTTTATCAACGGGATTCTAAGGGAAGATTGATTTTTATTGGGCAAGATGGTATTAATCATACTGCAGTCAATCAAGAACTTGATTTAAAATTAGGGACAGCTTTTGATATAGTAGCGCAAGGGAAAAGGACAAGCTATACAAAATTGTCGAACGGGTATATTTCTTCTTTTGATATCGCTGTCCAAAATACGACGAAAGATTCAGTGATTGTTCGGTTAGAACAATATTTCCCATCTATGTGGAATTTGGAATCCGAAAGTTTGCCGAGTGTTAAAGAAAATAGTAATAAAGTTTATTGGGATATTCAAATCCCTGCATCTGGAGAAAAGACGTTATCTTTTAAAGTTCGGGTTTTATGGAGATGAGAAAACGTATTATATATGGAGTCTTTTGTCTTTTTCTGTGCGCACCTAATGCAGCGTTAGCATCGGAGCAATCGGACGCGGTTAAAGATTTAATTGAACAGATGAAAAACCCAGCGGTTAACGAAGAAATTTTGGTGCAACAACTTTTCAAATTACCCTTTGAATATCGTCAGTACGTTTTTCCTGCGCTTCATGAAATGCGTGGATTGTCTTATAAAACGCGCACAATGCCAGAAATCGCTGAATGGAAGGGCAAAAAACCAACCAGACTTGCTCCGGAAGTTCAAGAATTTACCAAAGAACAATTAGATTATTTATCCCCAGCTCTATATCCATCTTTAATGCCAGAAGTATGGCATTCTTTTTATCAGAATAAGGATGTTTACACCCAAAATAAAATCCCTCCGACGTATTCATTTGAACAACAAATTTTTAAAGTTATTCCTTCTCGATATCCTAATTTAGAAGAAAAAAATATACGCCCTTTCCATTTTCCTTTAGAAGAAACAGGCGATTTAACTGTACAGGATGTGCAAAATGTGATGAGTGCAATTAATGCGTTGAAATCTTTTGAAAAAACAGAGAAAGGGCAAAAGGTAATTAAAGAAATTATTTTAGCTCTTCCTGCTCAGGACGTTTTTCAAGCGATGGAAAATCCTTGTCTTTCTTTGATGGATAGGTTATATCATACTGATGGAAAAAATGATATTGATGAAATTTTGCTGAAAAATCAACTCACGCGTCTAGATTTTTCTAATAAGTGTGACAGAACGTTGAAGGCTTTTCGTGTTTTAAACGCTCCCCCGTCAGTGATTCGGTCTTTAAAAAAGACAAAAAGCGATTTTATGTTAAAAGGAAACACGCTATCGCCCATGTTAGTTCAAGGAATAAAGACGACTTTGGCGCTGTTCCAAACAAAACGAGCAGATATTTATGTTGTTCGCGCCTGTCAGAAAGATTTAAACACGTTGTTACGCCCGCGTTATGTTTTGTTAGGGACTCCTATTTTACTTGACTTTTAATATTTTTTCGCTACGCTAAAAAGTGCAAAATTAAGGAGAAAATTATGAGTTGGACCCCAGAGCTGGTTAAAGAATTAAAAAGATTATGGAAAAAAGGTTTAACAACGAGTGAAATTGGCCGAAGGATAGGCATGTCTAAAAATGCGGTTGTTGGGAAAGCACATCGTTTGTGGTTGGAGGGGCGTCCATCTCCTATTAAAAGGGAGACTTCAGGACAATCAAAACCTGTTTTTATTTTACCAGAAAGTTTTAAAAACCAAAAACTAAAAGAAGTTTCTCCAAAAAAAGAAGACGTGTTAATGCAGGTCTATCGGCGCACTAAAAAGGAAAAGCCCCAAACAAAAAAGGGTGTCAAATTAGTGGATTTAAAACCTAATTCATGTCGGTGGCCATCGGGAGATCCTAAAGACCTTGATTTCAATTTTTGTGGGAAAGAGGTTGTCCCAGGGAAGTCTTATTGTGAAGAACATTGCGCTGTTGCTTATTCTGGCGTTTTTAAAGCAAAATGACGCAAGAACAAAAAAAACTTTGTTTAATTGACGGTTCAGGATATATTTACCGTGCATTTTATGCAATCCCGTCGATGACGCGTCCAAGCGATAAAAAACCAGTGAATGCTGTCTATGGTTTTACTTCAATGTTGATGCAATTTTTCAAAGACAACCAATCGGATTATTTGGCTGTTGTTTTCGACGCACAACGTCACAATTTTAGAAATGATATTTATCACGAATATAAAGCAACACGGAAGGAAGTTCCCCCTAATCTTATCCCTCAATTTTCATTAATTAGGCAGGCCGTTCAAGCGTTTAATGTTGCGAGTGTTGAACAGGAAGGCTTTGAAGCGGATGATTTAATAGCAAGCTATGCGCAAAAGGCGCTGTCTCAAGGAATGGAAGTCATTATCGTATCGGCAGATAAAGATTTAATGCAATTAATGGTGGATAATGTATCCATTTATGACCCAATAAAAAAACGAGTTTTAACGCTAGATGATGTCGTTAAAAAATTTGGGGTGTCCCCTAAACAAGTTGTTGATGTTCAATCTTTGGCTGGAGATTCGTCAGATAATGTCCCCGGGATAAAAGGTATTGGTTTTAAAACGGCATCTGAATTTATTAACCAATTTGGAACGTTGGAAAATTTGTTCAAAAATGTGAATTCTATTGTCCCAGGTCATAAAAAGGAACTGATTATCCAAGGGCGTGAAATGGCAATGATTTCTAAACGTCTTGTAACTTTATGCGGGGATGCCCCACTACCTTTACCGATAGAAAATTTTTGTGCACGTATGCCAAACGAAAAAAATGTGCGAACTTTTTTAGAAGAAAATGGTTTTAAAAGTTTGCTTCCTCGAATAAATGATTTTGTTTCTATGCGAACAAAAACAGTGCAATCTTGTGAGCAAAGCATAAAAGTTCAGCCTGTTTACGAATGTGTGCAAGATAAAAAAACTTTACTTCAATGGGTGGAAAAAATTAAACAAGCGAAAGTGTTTGCCGTGGATACGGAAACAGACAGCCTAAATCCATTAGATGCAGAGCTTGCCGGGATTTCCTTATGTGTCAAAGAAGGGGAGGCTTGTTATATCCCGCTGCGCCACATGTCTGAAACAGGAAATAATAGGGCGGATTTGTTTGATAACCCCATGCCGACATGTCCAATAAAACAAGTGTCAATAGAAGATATAAAAACTTTTTTATTTCCGATTTTTAAGGATCCCTATATTGCGAAAATAGGTCACAATATAAAATTTGATTTACAAGTATTAAAAACAACGTTTGGTCAAGACTTTGAAATGAATTCTATTCAAGATACCATGGTAATGGCGTATGATGCAAATGGCGTCAACCAGGGGTTAAGTATGGATGATTTGGCTGATGTTTTTTTGAATATCAAAACGATTCGATTCGAAGACGTATGTGGCAAAGGTAAAAATGCGGTTTTGTTTAAGTATGTTCCCTTGGAAAAAGCGGTTGTTTATGCATCCGAAGATGCAGATATAACATTGAGATTATATCATTATTTTGCAAAAAAATTAAAATCGGAGCAAGTTGAAAATGTATATCAATGTATAGATCTTCCCCTTATCCCAGTTCTTGAGCGAATGGAAAAAGAAGGCGTTTTAGTAGATAAAACGACTTTAATACGATTAAGCTTTGTTTTTGCTCAAAAAATGGAAAGTTTAGAAAAGGAAATTTATACCTTAGCAGAAGAGCGATTCAATATTAATTCTCCTTCTCAATTAGGAGAAATTTTGTTTGAAAAGATGAAGTTGCAGGGTGGTAAAAAAAACATTAAAACCAATTCTTGGTCAACGGGAAAAGACACACTTGAAATGTTAGCGGAAAATGGTGCAGAGCTTCCTTTGAAGATTTTAGAATACAGACAATATAGTAAATTAAAATCAACATACACCGACGCTTTGATAAATCAAATAAACCAGCGAACGGGACGTGTTCATACGACTTTTTCGCAAACCGTGACAACAACGGGGCGATTAGCATCTAATAATCCTAATTTGCAAAATATTCCTATTCGAACGGAAGATGGGCGTTTAATTCGTTCGGCTTTTATTGCAAAGAAGGGGTGCGTTTTATTATCTGCTGATTATTCACAAATAGAGTTACGCTTAATTGCCGATGTGGCTCAAGTGCAAGAATTGCGAAGGGCTTTTGAAATTGGGGCGGATATTCACACAGTCACAGCATCACAAGTGTTTCATATTCCCTTAGAAAATGTGGACCCTTTGATGCGTCGTCGAGCAAAGGCGATTAATTTTGGAATTATTTATGGGATTTCGGCTTTTGGATTAGCAAATCAATTAGGTATGTCCAGAACAGAAGCTAAACAATATATCGATTCTTACATGGAAAAATATGCAGAAATTAAAATTTATATGAATAATACAATACAATTCGCCAAAGAAAATGGTTATGTAGTAACGCCTTTTGGGCGTAAATGCTTTATTCAAGGCTTTGATAATGAAAGAACAAAAGGCTTTGCGTCCAGATCTGCTATTAATGCGCCTATTCAAGGTGGAGCAGCGGATATGATTAAAATGGCAATGAATAAAATGGATGACGCTTTGTTAAAGGCAGGACTGAAAACTAAAATGTTGTTGCAAGTACATGATGAATTAGTGTTTGAAACACCACTAGAGGAAATTGAAAAAGCCTCTGTAGTTATTCGTGATATTATGGAAAATGTTGTTACACTTTCCGTTCCCCTTAAGGTGGAAATAGGGACAGGTGAAAATTGGACAGAGGCACATTAAGGAAACAAAAAATGAAAAAACCAGAACTTCTTTTGCCTGCGGGTTCATTGGATAGATTAAAGACCGCTTTTTTATATGGAGCAGATGCGGTATATTGCGGATTGCCGAGGATTTCTTTGCGCGCGAAAAGCGCCTTTACAACTGGAGAATTAAAAGACGCTATTTTATATGCCCACAATTTAGATAAAAAAGTTTATTTGACGATGAATCTGTTTACACACAATGGTGACATAGAAGGGTTAATAGAAAGCATTAAAATGTTAAAATTTTTAAACCCAGACGGTGTTATTGTGGCAGACCCAGGAGTCTTTGATTTGATAGGAAAGGAATGTCCAGAATTGCCGAGGCATATTTCGACCCAATCGAATGTATGTTCCTATTTAACGGTAGACTATTGGAAAAAACAAGGGGCAAAATTGTGTGTGTTAGGTCGTGAAGTTCCATGCAAAGAATTAAAAGAAATTAGGGAAAAATGTCCTGATATTAAATTAGAAACCTTTATTCATGGAGCAATGTGTGTTAGTTATTCTGGACGATGTTTATTGTCTAATTTTATGACAGGGCGTAGTGCAAATAAAGGGAATTGTGCGCATTCTTGCCGTTGGAGATATAAAGTTTATTTAGAAGAAGAAAAACGTCCAGGTGATTTTTTTGAATTGGAAGAAGACGATCGTGGAACGTATATTATGAATTCTAGAGATTTATGTTTAATGCCTCGATTAAACGAGTTGTTGAATGTGGGGGTTGATTCGTTAAAAATAGAAGGGCGCAATAAATCTGAGTATTATGTTTCTGTGACCGCAAGAGCTTATCGTAAAGCGATTGACGATTATTTTGATAATCCAAAAAATTGGGGTTCAGCTCCGTATTTAAAAGAATTAGAAACATTGCAAAATCGTGGTTATACTTTGGGTTTCTTTGATGGTAATGCAGGGCCGGAAAGCCATAACTATGAATTGTCAGCAAGCCACGGCGTATGGCGGTATGCTGGTTTAGTGAAAGAAAAAACTCAAGATAGCTTGATTTTTGAAATCAAACACAAAATCGAAAAAGGAGACAAAATAGAATTTCTTTCTCCATATCAATTCGAACCTATACATTTCAATATGACAGAATTTTACGATACAAAAAACAATGCACCGTTAGAGAGTATTTCGTCGGGGCATTTAGGACAGTCCATTCGTATTCCTATGTCTAAGGAAATAATGGATAAGTTGCCAATTTTATCTGTTGCCCGAAAAAAATTACTATTGGATCCTTTGTCGTCCAAAATATGATTATTCTAAAAAAGAAAAGTCTGTATCGCTTTTGATATATTTGATTTACAAAAGAATAGGTTTGCTTCTTTTCCTTTGAATGGGCGTCTGTATTGATTTGTTTGATGAACATTTTTTGTTCGTTTCTATAAAGAAAGACAGTAAACTTTTTAAGTAAAAATAAGTTTCTGAACGCATAAAATTTCTTTTATAGTTGAGTGTTATATAATCAAATATATGCGTAAAGTGAAGGTTAGCTTTTTTGGATTTTTATTGATTTTTGTTATGGAGTATGTAGTATGAAATACTTTGATGTGTCTAAAGGGGAAAAGTATGTTAAAAACGGTTATTATATGGGATTGGGATAATACATTAATTGACGCATTTTATGCTATTCATCTGTCGTTATTGGAAACGTGTCAATTTTATAACCAAAAGCCTGTTACGAAGCAAGAAACTTTGGAAATTATTGGAACAACCGGGAAATTGTTTTGGAGCCATCGCTTTGGAATTGCTAAAGCTGTTGATTATTATTGGCAAAGGTATTGTGCGAACTCAAATTTGGTAAAACCATTTCAATGTGCGGAAAGCATACTTCAATTTTGTAAGGATAAAGGATTTCAATCCGTTGTCGTCAGTAATAAAAAAGGAGATGTCTTAAGACAAGAATGCAATCAATTAAAATGGAATAAGTATTTTTACGGTTTGGTTGGAGAACAAGATACACCCTATAATAAACCGAGCAAAGAAATAGCAGATTTTGTTTTGAAAAATATAAATTATAATCAATTAATTGTGGTAGGAGATGGTCTGTCAGACATGTGCCTTGCCAAAAATTTAGTCGCGACCGCTGTTTTTGTTCGAAAAGAAAAAGCCTGTGCCAGAGAATTCAAGGGAATCCCAATTGACTTTGATTGCAGAAATTTATCAGAAGTGCGAGAGGTTTTAAATCAACTCATCCCTGATTCTTGACGATATGCTTTTAATATGATGTCACAGATTTCATCTAATGATAAATTTGAAGTATCAACGATTAAATCGTAATTCCTTTCGTCTTCAATATTAACCCCATATGCCCGTTTAAACCTGTTAACTTCACTCGATCGACGTAAGGCTAAGGAATCTATAGCGTCGTCGATAGTAGCGTACTTTCCTTCGCTTGTCCGACCGGTATCGTTTAAAACTCTGGCTGCTGCGATTCTTGGCAATACTATTAATTTAACTTTGAATGAATGAGGTAAGAAATACCAAGCCATTCTAGAATCTAAGACGTAGAGTTGTTTGATTTCAGCTAAATCTTGAAGTTCTTTGTCAATTTTTAAATCAATTTCCGGATTTAAGTCTGCTATATCATTTAATCCTTGAGTCGTTGTATTATATTGCTTAGCTAACAAGCGTTGGATATTTCCTGTAGAGTAATGAGGAAGATTTAATTTTTTTGCAAGTAACTCTGCAACAGTTGATTTCCCACTCCCTAAATCGCCAGTGACTGTGATTGAACGAGTAAGCATTTTATCCTCCTTTTTTAAACGAAAATAACACGGCATACACGAAAAGTGAAGCGAAAAATTAATGTTAAGGTTCTTGATGAATAAAAGTTTCAGAATAAGGAATTTTCTTTCCGATTTCTTCTTCTATTAAAGAACAAATATCATGCGTTTCTTTTAACGTTAACCCATCCTTCATTTCCGCATGAAATTGAATAAATACGTGCAATCCAGAAGTTCTGGTTCTTAAATCACTGATATTTTTCACGCCCTTATAAGAAAGGGCAATTTTTCGAATTTTTTTTCGAATGGAAGAAGGTAATTCTTTATCCATTAAAGGCTGAAAAACATTGTTTATAATGCGGATTGATGTATAAAAAAGGTATCCTGCGACTAATAAAGCAAAAATACTATCCACCCATACCCACCCAATAAGATAAGATAACAGCATAGATAAAATAACACCAACATTCATTATGATATCCCCAATATAATGGGCTTGATCAGCTAGAATGGATATGGAGTGGGTTTTTTTAATAACGCCTCGTTGGAATAAAACGAGAGCTAGAGTTAAAAATATCGCAAAGATTGTGACCCCTAACCCCAATCCTAAATACTGCAATTCTATTTTCTTTGTTAAGTGTTGTATAGATTCGAATAAAAGTAAAGTAGCTGATAAAAAAATAATAATACCTTGGATGACCCCTCCTAAAGCTTCGGCTTTTCCATGTCCAAACCGGTGATTGCTATCGGCAGGGACAAGGGATTGCTGAATGGCAATAAAACTGACAAGAGATGCCCCTAAATCCAAACAAGAATCAAATAAGCTAGATAATAAGGCTAACGAATTAGTAAAATAAAATGCAATTGATTTGACTGAAATCAACACCAATGCTGTTGCAATGGATCCCCAACTTGCAAAGCGCATAAGCATTTCATTTGTAAACATTTTCTTCATTTTTCCTTTTTATCGCATTTTTTTAATAAAAGCCATAGATTTTTTGAAAATCCTACCTTATATTCTAAGGAGGTGTGCAAAAGAGGACAAAATGACAGACTTATATCAAACATTGGGCATTTCTAAATCGGCGAGTGTGGCGGATATTAAAAAAGCATATCATAAAATAGCGCGGGCATGTCATCCAGACGTAGCAAAAAATGACAATAAAGCTGCTGATAGGTTCAAAGAAGCATCAAATGCATATGAAATATTATCAGATAGAAAAAAAAAGCAACAATATGATGCCGGAGAAATAGACGAACAAGGAAAACCACGTGGTTTTGCTGGGGCATATGGCAATGCAAAAGGTAATCCTTTTGGAGCGGGGAATCCTTTTAGTGGCGGCTTTAGATCACAAAAAACATATCGTGCGGGGGAAAGTGAACAATTTCAAGAGTTTGACTTGAATGATATTTTTTCCATGTTTAGCGGGGGGATGGGTGGAAACTCTTTTGCAGGACAAAGGCGATTACATGAAGAGTATGCTGGACATGGACAAGATGTTTCTTATGAACTTACTATTCCCTTTATTTTGGCGGGGACGGGGGGGGAAACTTCTGTGCATTTGGGAAGTGGAAAACAAATTAAAATAAAAATACCAGCCGGGATTAAAGAAGGCGCGGTTTTACGCTTAAAAGGACAGGGAAATGAAAGTTATCGAGGTGGAGGGCAAGGTGATGCCTTGATCAAAATTCATATTGCCTCAGACGCATTGTTCACGCGTGAAGGGGATGATGTTTTATTATTGTTGGCTGTCACTTTAAAAGAGGCTGTTCTAGGGGCAAAAGTAACCATCCCAACGCTATCTGGGAAAATATCTGTTACCATCCCACCAAATACCAGCTCGGGTAAAATACTTCGCATAAAGGGTAAAGGAATTGCGGGGAAGGGTGATATTTTGGCAAAAATTCAAATTATTTTACCAGATAAACCCGATTCTGAACTGGATCGTTTTGTCCGTGGATGGTCTCCAAAAGGGCAAAACGTCCGTCCAAAATTTTAAATTACTGGGTGCGCAACTCAGCGCCTGTATTCTTTTTTACGCAAAAGATAATTTGTTGAGAAATAGCTTCGATTTCAATATCAGTAAGCGTTTTTTCTGTAGGTTGAATAACTACTTCGACAGCAATGGATTTTTTGCCTCTTGGCAATTTATCTCCTTCATAAATGTCAAAAACACGTACATCCGTAATTAATTCTTTATTGGTTGAATAGATAGATGAAACAAGTTTTAAAGATTCAATTGACGAATCCATTACAAACGCAAAATCACGTGATAAAGGCATTAACGAAGACGCCCTCATGGGTTTGTTTTTAGCTTTTGTTGATGGAATGTTTTCCAAATAAACTTCGCAAGCTACAACGGTTTCTTTAATTCCGAACAACGCCAATATGGCTGGATGAATTTCTCCGAAAACGGCTAGCACACTTTTGCCTAAATTGAAACTGCCGGATCGTCCAGGATGATACCATGAGGGTACGTTTTTTGAGATTTGAGATGGGGGTGCATTTGCTGCCATCAAAGCTATTAAAGCATCTGATTTTGCATCAAAGCAATCAACAAATCGAGTGGAATCTTTCCAATGACGGGCGTGATTTTCTCCCGATCGTACGGCGCAAGCGACAAGGCGTTGTCCATTTGGTTCGGCAGTCAAAAATTCTGGCCCAACTTCAAAAAGTTGTACATTCGGTTGCCCTCGATCAATATTCCTTTTTACTGCAGACAATAAATTTGGAACCAAACTTGGGCGCATTTCATCTAAATCCGACGCAATTGGGTTTTGAAGTGTAATGCCCTTTGAATTAAAATGTTTGGCGAGCTTGCTATTCATAAAAGACCAAGTAATTGCTTGATACAATCCAGCATTTGCTAATGCTCGACGTACAGAAAATTCCAATCGTTGATGCGGTTTTAACATTTGTGTTCTAAAAACATCAGGACGAACGGATTTTGCGGGCAAATCAGATAAGCCGTGAATGCGAATAATTTCCTCGACAATGTCGGCTGGTCGAGTAACGTCTATAGAACGCCAAGATGGCACAGTTATACAGTTCTTTTCAATTAAAAATCCCAATGCTTTTAAAATGCGCTCCATTTCCGGACGAGGGATTTCAATGTTACATAACCGTTTCACAAAACCAAAATCAAAATTAATAACAATGGGGGTACAGTGTTCTTGTCCTGCAATAAAAAGCTTTGACGCTTCTCCACCGCACACTTCCATAATCAAACGAGATGCTTCTTCATTTCCAGCTATGCAAGAACAAGGATCAACTCCGCGTTCAAAACGTGTGCGCGAATCAGATAAAGCATTTGTCTTTTGTCCCGTTATAGCAATAGATAGGGGGTCAAAATAGGCGGATTCAATCACAATATTTTTCGTGTTTCTATCGCAAGAGGTATCAATCCCTCCCATAATGCCTGCGATGGATTGAGGGCCTTTGTCATCAGCAACGACCATCATACCCTCGTGCAAATCATACGTTTTTCCATCTAAACAGGTTATTTTTTCACCTTCTTTGGCACTTCGAACAACCAAATTGCCTGTAATTTTATCAGCATCAAAAACATGTAAAGGACGACATTCTTGAATGTTTAAATAATTCGTAACATCAACCAGGTGCGAAATAGGGTGTAATCCAGCAGAAATAAGACGCTTTTGCATCCAAGCAGGGCTTTGAGTATTTTGAACTCCTTTAATATAGCGTAATACGAAACACTCACAATGACTGTCTTGAATTAAAACACTTATCGGGCTTGTGAATGTTCCATTTACAGGGTGTTTTAGCTCATCAACATATTCACCTATTCCCGTTGAAGATAAATCACGTGCAATTCCTTTAACTCCATAACAATCTGGACGATTTGGAGTGATTTCAACATCAAAAATGATATCTGGTTTCAAAATATCAATGAAGGGTGTTCCCGCAGGTAAGTCTGTTTTTAAATCAATAATTCCTGTATGGTCGCTTCCTAAACATAGTTCATCTTCGGCACACAGCATTCCATTGCTGGTGATCCCTCGAATGGTACCTTTTTCCAAAGTTTCTTGAAATTTAGGAATCATGACGCCGGGCAAAGCTAGCACACTTTTCATTCCAATAAAACAATTAGGGGCTCCGCAAACGACCTGTAATTCTTCTGTTCCAGTCCAAACAGTCAATACGTTTAACCGATCAGCGTTTGGATGTTTTTTTAAAGTGCGAATTTCTCCGACGATGAAGCCTTTTAATGCTGTTGCGTTGTCTTGAATACCCTCTACTTCAATGCCAATCTGAGTCATTTTATCCGCAATTTCATTGATAGAAGCGTTTGTTTTTAAATAAGCTCTTAACCAACTGTCTGAAAATTTCATATTTTTTGCCCCCCGTTAAAATCTAAACCGCTTGTTAATGTTGGGATATCTAAAGGAACAAATCCGTAATGTTTAATCCAACGCATATCAGCATCAAAAAAGCTTCGCAAATCAGGAATGCCATATTTTAACATGGCGAATCTATCAATACCAAAGCCAAAGGCAAGACCTTGATATTCATTTGGGTCTAGTCCACAATTTTTAAGTACGTTTGGATCAACCATTCCACATCCTAAAACTTCCACCCATTCTTTACCCAACGCCTTTGCTAAAGATCCTCCAACATCGGCTTCGAAAGATGGTTCTGTGAATGGAAAATAATGAGGTCTGAAGCGTACAGGAACTTCATTTGTTCCAAAGAAAAGTTTAATAAAATCGACAAAGATACCCTTTAGGTCGGCTAATGTTGTGGTTTTGTCAATCATCAAACCTTCAATTTGATGAAACATTGGTGTGTGTGTTGTGTCATAATCGCGACGATAGGTTCTGCCTGGTGCAACTATTTTTATAGGGGGCTGTTTTTGATTTTCCATTATTCGAATTTGGACACCCGAAGTTTGTGTGCGCAACAATGCATTGGAGTTGTTCAAAAAGAATGTAGCTTGCCCTTGTCTTGCAGGATGGGCGGGAGGCATGTTTAATGCTTCGAAATTATGCCAATCATCTTCAATATCTGGACCTTCAGCTAAATCAAATCCCATTTGTGCAAAAATAGACAGCACTTCGTCAATAACTTGAGAAACAGGATGAATTCGTCCTTGCGTGAATGGATTAATTGGTAAAGTGACATCCACTGATTCGGTTGCCAAGCGCTCATCGATGTCGGCTTTTTCTAAGATGGATTTTTTAATATCCAAAGCTTCGGTAATTTCATTTTTAATCACATTCAAATTTTGCCCTGCTATTTTTCGTTCCTCTAATGGCAAATTGCTGAGTGTTTTCATTATTTCTGTCAAAGAACCCTTTTTCCCCAAAACATTGATTCGAATTTCGTCTAAAGCAATCAGATTTGACGCTGTTTCAATTGATTTTATTATTTGAGGTTTTAATTCCAAGATATCCATTGTTTTTTCCTTTTCTTATAAAGCAATTTAAGATACCAAAAAAGGCCGTCATTTGCAACGGCCTTTTTATGTTTTTCCAAAGTAGGATTAAACCTTTAATGCCGTTTTGGCTTTTTTAACTAAATCAGCAAAAGCAACACTATCATTAAGGGCGATATCTGCTAAGACTTTACGATCTAATTCAATCCCAGCCTGTTTCAGCCCGTTCATAAATCGAGAATAAGTCAACCCGTTGGCGCGTACACCTGCATTAATTCGAGCAATCCATAACATCCTGAACGTCGTTTTTTTTGCTTTTCTATCGCGATAAGCGTATTGCAACCCTTTTTCGACTTTTTCTTTTGCGATTCTAAAAACTTTTGAATTGCGTCCTCTATAACCTTTTGCAAGCCCCAACATTTTTTTGTGCTTTGCATGTGCGGTGACGCCTCTTTTAACTCTTGCCATGATAAAACTCCTTTACTTACCACATAAAAAACGTAATACAGCCTTAAAGTTGGTCTTATCCAGAATACGACCTCCTCGAGCTTGCCGTTTCATTTTGGTTGTTTTACAGGCCAGACAGTGACGTTTATAGGCCGTTGTTCTTTTGATTTTGCCTTTTCCGGTTAGTGAAAACCGTTTTTTAGCGGCGCTTTTTGTTTTCATTTTGGGCATTTTGTTTTCCTTTTAATTAAATTTATCTTTCGAATCTGCAGGCATCCCATTAGCCTGTTCAATTCAACAGAAGCTTCTTATACCCTAAAATTAAAAGAAAAGCAAGAAAAAAAATAAAACTTTTTAAGAACGTTCACAAGTTCGAATGTTAACGTGTGTTTTGTTGTTATATTAGGAATTTTTGTACCATAGTCGTTCTATTGTTGGAGTCAAAAGTATAACCATTAAAATTCTTTCTTGAGCATTTGAGTCTATAAAAATATTCTTTTAGGCAGCTGGCAGGGAAGTTTATCTTTCCTCCCCTTTTTTATAGGACAAAGTATTGGATATGGTTATGGTCTTTCGTCGCTTTGCCACCCCATCTATATTTGTTGTTTTTTCTTTTTTTGGTTCTGCAAAATTGGTGTAAATGACTCCTTGATATTTTTTATAATCTGTTTTTTTGTAACGAAGATTGAGCTCATCTAAATCAATAACTTTGCTGTGTGAGGATAAATCTTTTTGTGAAGCGACGCTTTTATTTTTTTTGGGAGCTTCTTTTTGGGATTCGTTTTTAAGTTCTTCTTTAAGGTTGTTTTTTAGTTTTCGAGTCTTAAACATGTTTCTGATGGAGTTGATTGCAATAGTTGCAGTTACTAGAGGCACAGTGGCAAGTAAAGCTGTTGGTAAAATTGCCATTGTCCCTCCAGCTAAAACACCTCCGGCGAGAACACTTGGGATAATCCCAATTGCTGAAAAAACCCCCAAACGTTTTGTTTTTTCTTTAGATAAAACAATGTTATTTGCTAGATTTTCTTTTTTTGATAAGGCGGTTAAGGCAATTTTTTTCTCTATTTTGGGCATAAAAGGTTCTTCGTTTTTGGAGCGGAGTTTATCAAAATTTGTAATCATTTTTTCACGTTCTTGCAATGAAGCCTGTGCTATGCGATGGGCTTTTTCAGCCCTACGATAATCAACTGTATAACGTTTAGTTGCCCAAGCAAAAAAAACGGCACTTCCCACTAATGCTAATCCTAATCCAACAGGGGGAACGAAGGCAAGGGATGCACAAGCTATTGATGCGCCAAGCATTGTGTCTGTTTTTAAATTCCATTTCTTTTTTTCGAATTGAGCTATTTCTTCTTTCCGTTTTGCATTATCAAAATCGGCTACAAATTCCTTAATATCTATCGCGTCTGCCTGTTCCTTTGAAGAGTGAGACGAATGGTTAGATTTTTTTAATGTATCGGTTAGTGTCATATTTGCTCCTCTTAATTTTTTCATACTACCGCACCTTATACTAATATATCATAAAATAAGCATAAGAGCTACAATATTTTATAAAACCCTAATAATGATTTTATTGCATTTTTTGTATTTGAGTGTTTCTTTAAAAAAAACTTGCCTTTTTATTTTATTGGGTGTATAAACTCCCCTCATGAGCGCCCATGGCTCAACTGGATAGAGCATCTGACTACGGATCAGAAGGTTGTGGGTTCGAATCCTGCTGGGCGCACCAAAATAAAAGTCCTACATTTAGTTTGTGGGGCTTTTTTTATGTCCTATAAGGATGTAAGATTTTTTAAAAACAAATACCATATATAGGTATATAGAAGTAAAATACACCATTTTTTATTACGTTAATGTGCAATACACGTACAGCATTAACTGGTTGATCAAATAACACTTTAACGTGTTCCTCTTTCACAATTATGGTGTTCGCAAATCAGGCAACCCATAACAGAAAGTCCTTTTTTTCTTGATACAGCAAAAGGGCATACTTTTTTTTGTTCGTTTTCATTTTGATGTACATCTTTTATATTCTTGTTGGTGTTAAAATTCGATTCTTTAGGATCTTGTTGCATGGTTTTTCCTTTTGTTGAGATTGGATATAAAAAAGCTCCTCTAAAGGGGGAGCTACTAGAGTGTGCAGTTTAAAAAAAATCCTCAATGAAAAAACATTGAGGACGAATCGAAAGGCAGAGAGTTTTTGTTTGTATTTTATACATCGCCGCAACCTAATCACTTCACACCTTCCTTGAAAGAGACATTTTACACGAATGAAAAATATTGTCAAGAAAAAATTAATATTGAACTATTTTTTTTAAATCTTGTGCAATTTCGTAAATAGGTAATCCGACAATGTTTGGATAAGACCCTTGTGTTTTTTTGACAAAGGCAGATAGTTTTCCCTCTATCGAATAGCCCGCAACATTTTTCCATTCTCCAGAACGAATTAATATGTCAATTTCGCAAGATGTTAGTTTTTTCATAAAAACAACGCTTTTAACAACTCGATTGATGATGTGTCTATGTGAATCAATAATGCAATATCCTGTCAATACATAATGAGGAGCTTTAGATAAAAGCATCAAATTATTTTTTGCTTCCTTTTCATTTTTTGCTTTTCGAATAATATGTCCTTTCGCCACGATGATGGTATCAGCCGATAAAATGCAAATGTAGGGATGTCTTTTTGCAACGCATAAAGCTTTTTGTAATGCAATGCGTAACACGTAATGACGAGGGGTTTCTTTTTTTTGTTCTGATTCATCAATATTTGCAGGAACAATCATTGATGGTGTTAATCCTGCATTTTTTAACAATCTTAATCGGTGGGGAGATGCTGACGCTAAAATAAAAGGTTTCGTCAAGATGTTATAAGTATGAGATGATTCGTTTTGAAATGATTGCATTTTTTCCCTTTGTTACAGATTAATGTAGTTTACGAGAAAATCCTATGCAATGAAAGAAATATCTTATGGTGCAAATAAAAAATACTTATCGTGAATGAGTATCGCGTTTTATTGGTATGTTTCCTTTTGGATGATTTGCAACGACTAGGTGGGGTAAAATGCTGTCAACAAGTGACCATTCAAATTGGCGTGTTTTTTCGTTTAATTCGACTTCATAAATATTGCCATTTGAAGTAATGACCGTATGTTTATCTCGCCCAAATTTATTGGGAGGAAAGTCGTCTTGTGGAATGTTGTTTTTTTTACAAGTAGCGACCCAATTGCCAACCATTGAAGGAAAATACATTTCTGTTGAGCAAGGTAAAAATTTTGGTGGCCTTTTTTCTGGGTGAATCGAAAAATCGGCGACCGAGAAGAAAGGGCTAGCTCTTCGGTCAATAGGGACACTGTTGAAAATATTGATGGACTTTTGAATGCAGTGTTGATTCAATTGCATGTTTTCACCTGGTAAATCAATATAGGATAATTTGATCGTGCATGTTTCTGCGATTTTTGCAAAAGCAATTTTTTGGGCGGAAGTTAATATTCCTTTTGTTTTAAAAATAAGAGGAATAGAAATATTACATTTTTCGTAAAAATCAAGATCTATCTTTTTCCATAAATCACCGGCATCTGCCCCGATAATTTTATCACGGTACGATAAAGGGTCCGAATTTGCAAAAGGAGTAGGTTTTTTTTCTTTTATATAAGCAAGGTGGTAAAATTTTAAAACAAGCGGATAGGGCATGTGTGTGACTGGAGGAGTTGCTCCGTATCCACAATGCGCACAGTTATTATAACATCCTGACGTAACAGAAAAGTTAATGTATTTATATCGGTTAAAAAAATCATCAGGGATGGATTTGATATTGATGAACAAGTCTAAATCAAGTAAAAATTTGTTAGACGCATAAAATGCACATTCAATATCTTTTGTGGAAGGTTTTTTTACCTTTTTTAACTGTTCAAGTAATTCCATTCCTTTGGGTGACAGTAAATTATATGTTTCTTTTTTTGTATCTCCCTTGTCGGGCATAGGAACAGGGCATGACTGATAGCCTTTTAAAATACTTTTCGCCCTAGATAAATAAAAAGCGTCAATTCGTTGTTGTTTGTCTTGCGTGGATAATCCTTGGGATAACAGTGTGTTGATTTCCAACGGAATGCTTCTGGTTATGTACCAAGGTAATGATTCTGTATGATTTTCGATAGTGTCTAGAATGGTTGGAGAAAAAATGCCATATAACACATAATCAGCTAAATTGTCATTGACTTTTGAAGGGTTGTCTTTCTCTCCAAAGGCTATTTTAGGCAAAAAAGGTATTCTTTGAAAGAAAATCACGCTTATCCTCTCTTAAAAAGAAGAAAAGTATAGCATAAATAGACAAAATAATCAATAAAATTCTAGCGAGGGGGAATGTTAATTTGTGCAATTTGTCCTGGACGGATAATGGCTCCCCCATATTCAATATTCCCCAATTCAATAGTATATTCAGGAACTCCTGTAATGCGAGCTGCGTCCTTGTAAAAATCTCGTCCAACCCTATCTACACGTGTTGCATTCATAATATATAAAATGCACCCACTTGTCCGTTCAGCAATGCCACAACGTTGACGCTTCGTATTCTTAAGTTCATCATTTGTAACAACTCCTGTCAATCCCATTTGTGTAGAGATTTTTGTGCTTTCGCCCATAAAAATCTTACCGAACAACAAGCCGCAGATAAATATTGCTATAAAAATGATAAACACCATTTTCGTTTGTAAAAGAGTAGGCGACAAATTTAATTCATCAACGATTGTTCCTTTATATGGACTTTTCTCCTCAGACAAACTATTTTGTTTTGTTGAGATCCCTTTTTGTTCGGGCCTATAAACAGGCATTGCTTTAGGTTTCGGAATATGTCGAGGAGGAATGGGCGCTTTAAAACCTGACGAATCCATATTTTCTGTCATATTAATTTTTAACCTCGCGCAATTTTAGAACTCTAGGCTTCATATTTAGCAAATATTCAACCCCTTCTTGTGGATTATTAAGCGCTGATGCTGGAATGCCGATAATGTTCAAATCGTCATCGATGGTATAGAAAGAATAAAAAGACGTTATTTCTCCGTTATTCGAATCTAAGGCAATATGAGATTCAATTCTATCAGGCGAATGAACGCTACTTTGCAACAATAAGGATAAATCTTTTTCAGGCGTTTGTTCTAGAGAGCATTGCCTAATATCAAAACGAACTTTCCAGCCACTAGGCATAACAGCGACTCCTTTTGATACCTGTTTCAATTGTGCAAATGCCCGCAAATTCTTAACAAGAGATACTTGGTTGCGTTGGTAATCGGTAATAATTAAACGCCCCGTTAATCCATTGACAGACATATTAATTTTTTTTACACCAAAAGTTTGCACAATATCTTGCCAGTTTAAAGTTTTCCACTTTTGATGAGGTATAACTTGATAAACGGTGATATCGAACATCAACAATTGAGGATCTGTTTTTAGATAATCAATTAATCGAGTAATTGTATTTTCTTGTGGCTTTGTAATACGAAAATAAATTTCATTTTTCCCCCAATCCGGTTGCAACTGTGTAATATCTGCCCCGCGCAAGGCATCAAGTACTGCGTACATACCGACGGTTCCACCTGGAACAGTTAATGAAAATTTTGCCCATCTGGATAGATAAAGTTTCTTTTTTTCTGCACTGTATCGAGTGTAAACTTCTGTTGCATTGGCTAATTCATCTACGACAGCCGATAATTCCCCTCGTATTTCCTGAGCCGAAACTTCTGGGAACAAGCCATCATCTGAATAAATTTTAATGTTTGCTTCGGCAAGCAATGCTTGTAATGCAACATCCAAAGGCTGTTCCGAAAAAGTATAACCATTGACCTCGTAACGCGGAAGTTCGTCGTTTTTTTCTGTGCGTAAAAGTGTAAAATCCGATTTATTATAGGGAATGTCTGAAATGATTTCACTTGTTTGCTTTGGAATATAGCATCTGGCAGGTTTTTCAATATTTACTGTATTCGCAGTTGTTGCCTTTTGGGGCAATGCAGCCACATCTTGCCCCGTTTTTAATTGTTGATTAATTTGACGTTGATTTTGAACGTATTCTTTAGGAGTGTCAAGTTTTGGAGAAAAAGTTTTATCTTCAATAATAATGGGGACGACAACTGCGCTGTTGATGTCCGTTGTACAAAAAGGCTTTTTATTTTGCTGACAAGAAATCAAACCCAAACTCATCAAACAAAGACAAGCTGTCGTTAAAATGGATGATCTTTTTTCTTTTATGTGCATTACTTTTGTCCTTTTTCTTGCTCTTTTTGATTATCAACAGGTGAAGACGCATTCTCTTGAGAATATTCTTTATCAAACTCTTCATTTGTTACAGGGATGGAAGCTTCTTCCTGCTCTTTGTCTTTGTTATATGGATTGTCCATTAATTCAAAACCATCAGGAGCAGGTCCAAAATATTCTTTCTTTTTACTATCATCCATTTGGCCCAAAAGCGTACGTGCTTGTTCTGCATTTATTTCTTCTTGCTTCTCGAAGAAGGGAGCAAGCTCTGTGGTTAAAGCGTCCAATAACTTGTTCAGACCTTGGCGCCCTTCGGGTAATTGCATTTCAATGACTTCATCTAAAAGAGGATTGTTTAACATTGTTTGAATAGTATATTTTAATGAAGACATTAAATCTATAACGAATCCATAATGTGGATATGCACCCAATTCTATGTTTTCGTGGACACAACGTGCGCCGACCCAAGCAATGACTTGGTCGTACAAATTTTTTTCTTTTAAAAAATTTTTAATGTCCAAATTGAGCTCAATAGCATTTGATGATTCTTTGAGCATTTCTGTTGTCGGTGTTGTCTCAATAGAAAGGTCTTCGATAGTTTCTTGCATATCTTCAACGATTTCAACTGATTCTTCTGGACCTTGTTCGGATTCTTCTAATGTAGCATCTTCGGGTGGGAAAACAACATCTCCTTCCTCTTCAACTTTAGCATCTAAAGAATTTTCAGGTATCGTCTCTTTTTCAGTTCCATCGGTAGATGCTGGTTGTACAAGGGATAAATCTTCATTTTTTTGTGGTGTGATAACTTCTGTCTTATCTCTAGAGGTAGAGGGAGGAACGTTTTCAACAGGTGCATTGTTAACTTGATCTGAGGGAATATCTTCTTGCGTATAGGTTTCTTCTTGTTCAGAGTTCTCTAATGGAACATCAGCTGTTCCTTCTTTTGAATTTCCTTCGTTTTCAACTTCGTCTACAACAAAAGAATCGGATGATGATATAGCGTCCGATTCTATTGGTTGAGTGTCGGAAGTTTGACTCATATCTTGAACATTATCAGTTAAGGGGGATGTCGTTTGTTGTACAGGATTTTCCGTGTCTTGGTTTTGTTCATTTTCAGCATTTTGCTCGTCGTCTGGCTGCTGTAGCGAAACTTGTGAAGGGGTAAGCATTTCTCCGTGTGCTTTTTTAAGTTTATCGATCAAAGCGTTTCCTTCTTGCCCAAATAAAGCAAGCCAATACTCTAAAGTTGGGATGCGCTCAGTAAGTATTTCTGGGTTAACGGTGGCAATATTCGCCAAATATTGTTGTGCTTCTTCCCAAGCGGCCAAAGCTCCAAAGTAATGAATAGCATGATTAGCCTTTTCTTCTAACACTTTGTGTTTTTCTGGGGGAATGTCTTTACTTTCCTCCAATGCAGAGGGTAAGGAAGAAATCCATTCTTCTCCCCACAACGTAGACGCCGTATCAACAACAGGTTGAAGAGTTTTTTGGTCAAACGCATAAGCCGATAACGCTGTTATAACAGAAGTCAAGTCGATCCGATCCATTTTTTACCTCTTTTAAATAATACTTCTAACAAAGTATAAGGTGTGGTTGGTTAATGATTGTTTAAAATTGTTCATCTTCATTACTTTCTTCAATGACGTGAATGGGGTGATTTGAAAAAATTTTTCTTTTTTTCTTTTTTTTCTTTTGTGATGCAAAAACAAAAGGAGGGGATTGTTTTTTTTCTTGTTCATTTGGGGGGATTGTTTTATCTCCGTTGTAAATTGAAGATAATATGTCTATATTCCTATTTTGCAGGGCGGTAATTTTGTTTAAAGCTTCTTGCAAAGATTCTTGAGTTCGTGAAACATTTGAATTGACCTCAACATATTTCAAAGCTTCAACAATGTTTTGGTTTTGGGCTTCTAACAAAGCTAAACTTTCGTCTTTTAATATCTTCATTGAATCCGAATTCAAAGCTGTGGAATTTATTGATTCGTTTTTTTCTTCTATTAATAGGTGCGGGGCTAGTGGCATGGCTGAAACAGTGGGTGTTTTTGACGAAGAAGGTGTAACTATTTGGGTTGATGAAGACCCTACAGAAGCTGGCATTCCAAATGCGGAAGCTCCAAAAGTTTCCCACAAAGGAGAAAGTTGTTCGGCCTCTGGTAATTTGAGAGTGTCTTCTTGCAATCCTTCTTCTTGGGAGTGGTCTTCCAGATCCTTGTTCTCAATAAAATTAATATATTCTCGAATTTCTTCTCCGCATGGCAAAGCCCTTAAAGCAATCAAAATTTCTGGTGTTGCTTCGGTTAAGATATTTGCATTATATTCTTTGACAGCATCTTCGCCTAAAACGGACAATTGTCGATAAATGTTAATTAATCGTTGAGCCACGACTTTTGGATCCTCTTCGCTTTTATCGTGACTTTCAAGAAAATCTCTTTTCCAATTTTTGATATCAGCCATTTTTTAACACCTTTTTTCTTTCAATCAATATGAATATAAAGAATTTTATCCATTTTTGACAAAGCATCTTCAGATAATTCCATTTTTGATTCTGGATTGTATTGCATAAAAACAAGCTTTTCTGCTTCTTTTTTACAAAATCCAAGTTCAATTCGATTGTCGAATGTATGAAGACATGCTAGATCTTGGTCACAAGGGCGTATGTTTTTATCTGCAATTAATAAAGTTCTTCCTGTAGGAAGAAAATATCCCAGACGTTTACAAGACAAACGGATAGCATATAAAGAACCTTTATTTTGAAAGCCTGGATCTATATAATCTAAAGGGGTTTGCGAATCGATAATAATGGGAAGATTTTCTCCCAATGAATCATAAACAGGAATGCATTGATAAAAGGATTTTGCTGTAGAACTGATTGGCAAGTCATTGTATTCTCCCTTTGGATGAAAAACACCGGTTTTGTCTGTTTTTTTCAATCCTTGTAAAGCGCCTGCCATATCTAACTCGTAAATTTTCAATTGCAATGTTTCTGTCGTATGCCCTAGTGCGTGTGCAATTTGTTTAAAATGCTTTTCAGTGACTTCCCTTTGTCCCATTTCAATGCGATGATACACAGACAAGGTCAACCCAGCCCCTTTTGCCACGTCTTTTAATGTTAACATTTTTTCGCCTCTAATATGGCGTAATCCTGCTCCTAGTGTTTTTAAACCACTTTTTTCATTAATTTGTTTGCGTCTATCTTTTTCTTTTTGCCATGCTTTTAACACTTCGGGCTGTGAAGTTTGTTCATAAGCAAAGATACTTTTTTGAGGACAATTTAAAAATTTGGAAATTAAATCCAATTGTCGTTCACCAATGCGACGATAACCTTTTTCAATTTTACTGATAGCAGAAAGACTAACGCCTAAAACATCGGCTATTTCCTTCATGGTCTTTCCACGTGTGCGACGAATCATTCTAAT
>CAZXTR010000004.1:0-48258 GCA_964643615.1 uncultured Lactobacillales bacterium
AAAATCTTCCTTGTCTTACCATAATTATTCTTGCGCAAATGCGTTATATGATATCTTATAGATTAGTTGAGAGGCTTTGATTGTTGGTTGATTTCATTTCTCTTATTATTTGCAACTGATCGTTTTTGTAATAAATTTGAGGATTTTTCAAGGAGTGTATAAAGGTATGAAAATTATTCGATTATGTTGACTGGCAATTGCGGCGGAAAAGAAAGGCCGTATCAATTCATTCATCGAGTGTATTGTCAGGTGAAGAAAGTTCCTCTTCTAAATCAGAACGAATGCGGAAATTTTCAACTCTAGCGCCTTTGAAAATATTTAATATCTGAATAATTAAAGGGGTATTACAAAGTGTTTGTTTGATTTTTTGTCGATTGTCTTCAGCTTCTTCTTTTAAAGTTTTTCCGCCTTCGACACTTTCAGAGATAACTTCCCATTTTTTGCCTGTTTCTGTCAATAAAAAAGAACGAATATCTTGTAAAAGGTGGTTGGGCGCTCCTTCTTTTAAATGTAAATGAAGTTCAGTTTCCGTAATTTGAACAGGTTGAATATAATTAGACATATTAAAGGCCAACAACATTTGTCCTGCTTTTTTCGCCATAACGACTAAATCTGAGATTGAGCGAATGACAGTAGATTGAGGAGAAGAGCGAAATGCAGGCAAAGAGTTTGCTTCTTTCTTGGTAGAAGGTTGTGTTTTTTGAACTACATCAGTTTTTTTTTGAGCCGAAGAAAGGTCTGTTACTACATTTTTTTTTAAATCTGAAATAATTTCGGAGGGAGAAGGCAATTCGGAAGCATATGCTAAGCGAATCATTAACATCTCAAAGGATTTTAGAGGACTTTCGGCATACTTCATTTCTGAGTAACCTTTTAACAAAATCTGCCACGTTCGTGTCAAAGTTCCCATCGACAAAGATTCCGCCATTTTTTTTCCTTGCGTTTTTTGCACGTCCGTTAAAGTAACATCTTTTATCATCTCTGGAACAATTTTAACGCGCGTCAACCAATGTGTAAGTTCTAATAAATCTTGGTTTAGAGTCAAAAGGTCAACTCCTGTATAATACTGATTTTGCACTAAAGACAATACGTCAACAATTTGACCTTTCATTAATTTTTCGTATAAATCAAACAAAGCAGTTTTTTCTGAAATCCCAATCATAGATCGAACTTGTTCAATGTTAACGTGTCCATTGCCATGCACAATGGCTTGATCTAATAATGATAATCCATCCCGTACCGACCCATCTGCTACTTTTGCAATCAATTGTAAAGATTCGTTGTCGATGGAAATTTTTTCTTTTTCGGCAATAATTTTGAAATAATCAGCTAGTGTTTTTGCACTAATACGGCGTAAATCAAAACGTTGACAACGCGATAATATGGTAACTGGCACTTTGCGTATTTCTGTTGTTGCAAAGATAAATTTTAACCGTTCAGGCGGTTCTTCTAATGTTTTTAAAAGCGCATTAAATGCAGGCTTTGAAAGCATGTGAACTTCGTCAATAATATATATTTTATAGCGTGCAGAAACGGGGTTATATTTTGCACCTTCGATAATGATATCTCGAATATTGTCAATTCCAGTATTACTTGCGGCATCAATTTCAACGACATCAACATGACAATCATTTGCGATATCTTGGCAATGTCGACACACACCACACGGATTGGGGGTCATACCCCCTTTACCATCGAGCCCAACGCAATTAAAAGCACGAGCAATGATTCGCGCAGATGAAGTTTTTCCAATACCACGAATCCCGGTTAAAATATAAGCTTGAGCTAAACGATTTTGCTTAATCGCATTAGTAATAGTTTGAACAAGAGATTCTTGTCCGATTAAATCGGAAAAGATGCGAGGTCTATATTTACGCGCTAGTACCCTGTATTTTTCTTGTTCTGTTTGCATGGAAATCCTTTAAAAAATGGTGGAAGGATAAGACACAACCCAACAAAAACAAATGGGCTGCTTTCTTCCGAATCTGACCCGATGTTTGCCTTGGTTGTCCGTGGCCACCCTTCCAACGTATAGTATGAATATTTTTTAAAAAAAAGCAAGAAAAAAATATTGCAAATAGAGAATTGTCTTTTTGTGAAAAAGTAGGTTGTTTCAAAAAATAGTTTCTCTTTTTGGGATAATTTGTATATGATAGACACGAAAAGAGAGGATTGAATGAGTAAAGCGCTACTTTTCCCTGGACAGGGAGCTCAATTTGTTGGGATGGGACAAGATTTATATACGACATTTTCTTCAGCAAAAGAAGTTTTTAATCAAATTGATGATGCGCTGTCTTGCAACTTGTCCAAGATTATTTTTGAAGGCCCCGCGGATACTTTGACACATACAGAAAATGCTCAACCTGCGTTAATGGCCGTTTCTATGGCAATGATTAAGGTTTTAGAAAACGAAAAAGGGTGGGATTTAAGTCAATGGTTTCAATTTGTTGCAGGGCATTCTTTGGGAGAATATACGGCGCTTTGCGCAACTGGAGCATTGTCTGTGACAGATGCTGCTAAATTGTTGCGCAAACGTGGATGTGCAATGGCAAAAGCATCACAAAACAAAGCGGGAATAATGGCTGCATTGGTTGGTTTGTCGATTTCGGATGTGCTTAAAATTACTCAGGAAACGGGATGTTTTATTTCCAACGATAATGCTATTGGGCAAATTGTAGTCAGCGGCGCAAAAGAAACTGTAGAAAAAGCTTGTACGTTAGCGATGAATCGAGGCGCAAAAAAAACGGTTGTTTTGCCTGTATCAGGTGCTTTTCATAGCCCGCTTATGCAAGAAGCCGCAGAAGAAATGAAAGATATTTTATTAAATACACCTATGCAATCACCAAGGATTCCAATTGTTTGCAATGTGAAGGCTTCACCACAAACAGATGTTGGACAAATTAAAGAATTGCTTTTTGAACAAATGACGGGATGCGTTCGTTGGACTCAAACAATCCAATATATGTTTGATCAAGAAATAGATACGCTTGTTGAAGTTGGCGCAGGAAGGGTTTTAACTGGATTAGCAAAAAGAATTGAACCAACGATGCGAGCCTTTTCGATTAACAATGTTTCATCGTTGGAAGAAACGTTGGAAATGATTTAATAACAAAAAAGAAAGGAAAAAATATGCTTGATTTTAATGGGAAGACGGCACTTGTAACAGGGGCAACTGGCGGAATAGGGCGTCAAATTGTCAAAAAACTATATGCACGGGGTGCCACCATCGCGATGACGGATATGAATAAAGAAACGTTAGAGGCTTTTAAATCGGAATTAGGATGTGCCCGTTTATATACATATACAGCGAATTTGATGGATTCTGAATGTTTAAAAAACTTGGTTGCAATGGCAGAAAAAGATATGGGTAAAATTGATATTCTTGTGAATAACGCGGGTATTACTAAAGATGGGCTTTCTATGCGTATGACGGATGAACAATGGCAATTGGTGTTGGATATTAACTTAACTGCTGGATTTAAATTGGCACGTTCTGTTATTCCAGGAATGATGAAACGTCGTTATGGCCGAATCGTGAGTATGGCTTCGGTTGTTGGTGTTATGGGGAATGCTGGTCAAGCCAACTATTCTGCAAGCAAAGCGGGGTTGATTGCTATGTCAAAATGTATGGCACAAGAAATTGCAAGCCGCGGCATTACTTTGAATTGTGTTGCTCCTGGATTTATTAAAACGCCAATGACAGACATATTGTCCGATGAAGCAAAAGCAAGATTGATAAGCACAATTCCAATGGCACGCCTTGGTTTTCCAGAAGATATTGCGAATGCAGTTTTGTTCTTGGCGTCGGATGAAGCGTCCTATATTACAGGGCAAACCATTCATGTTAATGGCGGGATGGCGATGATTTAACTAATTGATTTAAAATAAAAAGAACCTCTTTTGAACAAAAGTTTGACATAGGTTAAAAAAGTGTGCTATAAGAACCAAATTGAAGTTTTTAAAAAAGAACTTTGGTAGCGGTTAGAAGTAATTTTAACTGTATTTGTATTAACAATTTAAAGGAATTAAAAATGAGTGATATTGCTGAGCGCGTAAAGAAAATTGTCGTTGAACATTTGGGGGTTGAAGAAAGTAAAGTGGTCGATAACGCGAGTTTCATTGATGATTTGGGCGCAGATAGCCTCGACACAGTCGAGCTTGTCATGGCTTTTGAAGAAGAATTTGGTTGCGCAATTCCTGATAACGTGGCCGAAAAAATCCGCACAGTCAAGGATGCAATTGACTTTATTGAAAAAGCTGTTTAATTTTTAAGACATTATCCTTTAAGCGCTAAAAGATTTAGGTTGAATTTTAAAATCTTTAGCGCTTATGGTTTTTAAAAGGGTTGAAGATATGAGACGAGTTGTTGTCACGGGAATGGGGTTGGTTACGCCATTGGGTCGTGGATTAGAGTCTAATTTAAAGGGCATTATGGCAGGAAAGTCGGTTGTCTCTCGAATTACGAGTTTTGATACAACTGATTTTTCTGTGAAAATAGGGGGTTTTGTTCCAAAAGGAAAAGAAAAAGGACAATTTAATATTGATTCGGTTGTGTCGCCAAAAGAACAACGGCACATGGACGAATTTATCGCCTATGGTATAACGGCAGCAACGGATGCTGTCGAAGATTCAGGATGGATTGCCTCTACAGATGAAGACAAAGAAAGAACCGGCGTTTTAATTGGTTCTGGAATTGGAGGGCTAACTACAATTGCCCAAGCAGTGCCTTTATTAGAAGAGGGAGGTCCACGACGCGTATCTCCATTTTTTATTCCAGCATGTTTAATTAATTTAGCATCGGGGCATGTGTCTATTAAATATGGGTTTCAAGGGCCCAATCATTCTGTTGTGACGGCATGTGCGACGGGTACGCACGCGATTGGCGATGCAGCACGTATGATTAAGTATGGCGATGCAGACGTTATGGTCGCAGGCGGTGCTGAATCGGCCATTTGTCCCTTAGGCGTAGCTGGTTTTTCTCAAGCAAGAGCATTGTCAACGCATTATAATGACTCTCCCGACAAAGCAAGTCGCCCGTGGGATAAAGGTCGTGATGGCTTCGTTATGGGTGAAGGTTCTGGTGTTGTTGTTTTGGAAGAATATGAACATGCAAAAAAACGTGGGGCAAGAATTTATGGCGAAGTTGTTGGCTATGGTATGAGCGGTGATGCTTATCATATCACCTCACCTGGGAATAATGGAGGTTTTCGGGCAATGTCAGCGGCCTTAAAAAGCGCTGGGTTGACCCCTCAAGATGTTGATTATATTAATGCGCACGGAACGTCGACTCCTGTTGGCGATATGATAGAGTTAAATGCAGTTAAGGAATTGTTTAAAGATACAAAGGTTGCCATGTCTTCGACAAAGTCTATTATTGGACATTTATTGGGCGCTGCGGGGGCTGTAGAGGCAATTTATTCTTTGATGGCAATGAATTACAATATGTTGCCGCCGACTGCGAATTTAGAAAATCCAGAAGATGCTGCAGAATCTATAGATCTTGTGCCGTTGGTAGCAAAAGAAAAACAAGTCAATATTGCTTTGTCTAACTCTTTTGGCTTTGGTGGAACGAACGCAAGCTTGATTTTCAAAAAAATATAAATACCTATGTCTTTAAATAAGATATAGGGTTTTTATCGAAAGTACTTGACAAAAACATGTGAGGTGATTAAGATAAGTCCTTTTAAAGGAGAAAAGCTAATGCCTCTGTCACACAATAAATCACTAATATTGCGTAATAAAGCAAAAAAGTGGGCTAAAACTGTTTATTTGCCATCAGTCTTTAAAGGTGTCGGTGAAATTGTTGATTTTGTGGAAAAAGATATAGTTAAAGGAAAGATGCAAGATGAAGTAATTATGGCGACTTGGTTATCTCGTGGACTAGATGAAAAGAATATCCAGGCTCCTCATAATGCATTGACTATAGAGGGTATTAGTAAATCCTTTGGTTCGAAAGTTGCCGATCTTGTCCAAGAAGTTCAAATTCCTGAAAATTTGGTTGCTTTACGCCTACAACCGCTAGAAAGCCTATCAACAATATTACCTCGAGGGGTATATTGGTATGGACTTGCAGGTTGGATAAAGGGTTTGACGCATCCAGCACAGAGTATAGCCTTAGCGATTCTTGCTTTAGAGAGACCTGAACTAACAACGGGCGAAAAAATACCTTTTTGGCAATTAACGGGAACACATCGCCTTGCTTATCAAAAACATTTTGCTCCTTTGATACAAGAAAAGTGTCGAATTTAGGACCAATGTATATAGGGATATCCTGTTCATAATTTTCTGCTTGCCATAAAATGAATGGCATATTACAATACCACCCTTCAAAAGGGGGAACTGTGCGTCATAGTGTCGTTTTATACGTGTTCTTGTTTGTTTTTTTTGCTTCTTTGATAGGTGGAAGTGTTTTCAGTACGTATAAATTTTTTATGCAAGAAGGTCCTTTGGCTGTTCGTAAAGAAATTTTTATTCCAAAAGGGATCCCTTTACGAAAAATAGCAGATTTATTGAAAAAAGAAGGGATTATCGAAAGTCCTGCCGTTTTTACCTTTGGTGTTCGCGCGCATAATAAATCAGGAGAATTAAAAACGGGGGAATATTCTATTCCAGCACGGTCTAGTGCGAAAATGGTAATGGATATTTTAACCGGTGGTCAAACGTATATTCGACGTGTGACAATTCCCGAAGGACAGACATCGAAACAAATCATAGATATCTTGAATAAAACAGATGGATTAATCGGGACAATCACATCTGTGCCGAAAAATGGAACGTTGTTGCCGGAAACATATTATTATTCTTATGGAGATTCAAGACAAAGCATTCTTGGGCGTATGCGTAGTGCAATGGAAAGGACTATTCAAGAATTGTGGGAATCCAGAATTGATGATTTGCCTTTTGAAACGCCAGGAGAAGCAATTGTTTTGGCATCTATTGTGGAAAAAGAAACTTCTATTTCTGCGGAAAGAAATCACATTGCTTCAGTCTTTATTAACAGAATTGAAACGGGGATGCGATTGCAATCCGATCCAACAGTGATTTATGCTGTGACTGAAGGACTATTGAATATGAAACGTTCTTTGACGACGAAAGATTTAAGAATGCGTCATCCTTTTAATACATACGTTATTAATGGGTTGCCTCCGGCTCCGATTGCCAATCCGGGGCGTGATTCCATTCAAGCCGTTTTAAATCCTTTTAAAAGTCAAGACATTTATTTCGTCGCGGATGGATCGGGAGGACATGTTTTTGCAAAAACATACGATAAGCATATTGAAAATGTAAAAAAATGGCGCATAATTCGTGGCGATAAGAAAGCTCAAAAAGAGGCGCGTAAGCAAAAGAAAATTCAAAACATCTCTGAACCTCCACCTCCTCCTGTTTTTATTGAAAAAACTCAAAAAACCGAAGATAGTCTTTCAATACAGTTAATGAAAGAAAAAAGGTCATAATCCTTTTTAGCTAATAATTTTCGATATCTGAACGCTTTGTTTTTCCGTTTTTTGAACGTATGTAAAACTCATGGAGTTGAGATTGAATTTGCCCATAAATTGTGTTAATCGCGTATTTACCTGAAAAATTTTCTTTTCCAGCGGGAAATCCTGTTAAAATTTCGATTCCATCTTCGATGGTGTCAGCAGTATAAATATGAAATAATCCCTTTTGAACCGCAGTAACAACGTCTTGGCGAAGCATTAAGTTTTGCTCATTTGCTGACGGAATAATAACACCTTGCTTCCCTGTTAATCCCTTTATTTGACATACATCAAAGAACCCTTCAATTTTTTCGTTAACAGCGCCAATAGCTTGTATTTGGCCTAGTTGATTGACAGACCCCGTGACGGCAATTCCTTGTTTTAGTGGCGCGTTGGCGATGGAAGAAAGCAATGCGTACAATTCTGCACTTGAGGCAGAATCTCCATCAATTGGACCATATGATTGTTCGATAACTAGATTGGCTTTTAAAGATAAAGGTTCTTTTTTTGCAAATTTAGAAGCCAAAAAAGACGATAAAATCAAAACCCCTTTTGAATGTAAAGGACCGCTAAGCTTAACCTCTTTTTCAATATTGACAATATCGCCAGTTCCGATATGTGTTTGGCAAGTTAAACGACTGGGACGACCGAAGGAAACGTGTCCACATTCTTGGACAGCCAAAATATTAATTTGACCAACTTCTTCGCCCTCTGTATTTAATAAAATTGTTCCATTGCGAATTTGAGCTAACATTTTTTGATGTAAATTGTCGGAACGATTGATTTTTGCATATAGCGCACAGTCGATATCTTCTTTATCAACTAGCGTTCGTTTTGCCGTTTTTGCAAAATAATTCGACTCTTTCATCAAGTCAGAAATCATTCTTAATTGAGTGGTAAGCTTGTTTTTATCTTGAGCTAATCTTGATGCGTGCTCAATCAACCTTGCTAGTGCTTTTTTTGAAAAAGGATAAAGCCCATATTTTTCAATTAATTGAGTGATAAGTGAAAGATATTTTTTTACATTTTCTTGTGTCCGTTCAATTTGAGAATGAAAATTCGCCTCTACTTTAAACAAAGAATGAAAATCGGCGTCATTTTCGGACAAAGAATAATACATGCTCTCTTCTCCAATAAGGACAATTTTGATATCTAAAGGAATAGGCTCAGGTTCAAGAGTCGTTGTGCTTATGACCCCAACTTCTTCTTCGGCAGATTCAATATTAATTTTCCTAGATTTTAAAGAACGTTTTAAACTTTCCCACGCCGATGGGTGTGCACATAGATCCCGTGCGTCAATGATCAAATATCCACCGTTGGCTTGATGTAATGCCCCCGCCTTAATTAAACTAAAATCCGTAACCAATGAACCAAATTGTTGTCGACGTTCCATGCGTCCAATGAGATTGGGTAAATTTGGATGGTCCAAATAAATGACAGGAGCGCCATTTTTGCCAGAGTTTGAAACAAATAAATTAACTTTGTAACGGTTCGTAACTTGGTCATTTCTTTGTGATTTTTTTACAAAAGCACCAACTTTGTCGTCCGAATCTTCATCTTCTTCTCTGCTAGAAGTTAAAAACAAAGAAATATGGTCGACAATATCTTTGCGCATGGAGGCTAAATACTCTTTGACATCAAAAATTCCTTCATATTTTGACATAAAATTGTACATAGACTGATAAAGTGTTTGATGGGTTAAAAGTTCGTTTAATGTATTAATTTTTTCTTTTTGCTCTTTTTCCCATTTAGGAACTTCATGAACAGCTTTTTCTAACAAAGACTGTGTTTCGTTTAATTGTTCTAAAATGGACTTTCTTTCGGGTTTTGGCAATTTATCGAATCGTTCAGGAGTTAATACCTCTCCATTTTTTGTAGGGGCAACGACTAAACCCGTTGGCATACGTAAAATAACAACATTCTTTTTGCCCTTCGCCAAATTTTGCAAATTGGCAAAATAATTTTCTTTTTCTGTTTTGAAATTTTCTTCGATTTTAACAACTTGATTTTTATACTCGTCACTTTCAAATAAAGCAGGCAAAGTAAACTGTATATCCTGTATAAGTTTTTTCATTTCCCTGACAAATGTAATACCTTTTCCAGAAGGGATACGAATAGCTTTTGGTTTGTGGGGAAATTCAAAATTATTAACATAGCACCAATCATCAGGAACTTTTTTCTTTTCAGCTTCTTTCGTCAACAGTTGTAAAGCAAGACTTTTTTTCCCTATTCCTTCTGTCCCTAAACAAAAAACATTGTAACCATTTCCTGGCATGCGAATGGCAAATAAAATAGAATCAATTGCTTTTTCTTGTCCGATGACGTCTTCGTTACCTTCTAATTCTTTGGTGGTTTTAAAGTTTGTCGGCAATGAACAAATATGGTACAGTTGATTAGCTGTTAATTCTTTTTTTGACATTTATCCCCCATAACTTTGAACATTATTTTGAAACTTTTTCGTTAATAGGACGTTAAGAAAAACAAATTTTTGCCGTAAAGAAGAAAATCTTTGATATTTATAGAATAAGTCCTGTCAATAAAAAAATATGCGTTTTTTATGATTTTTCACTGTTTTTTTCCTGTAGTTTTGGTATACTTGCATCAAGGTTGATTGAAAAGACTCCGAATTAAAAAATTTTATCCAAAAATAAAAATAAGGAAGGAATGTTTGATGGTTAAATTTATAATAGAAAGAGAAACATTATCGAAATCGTTAGCGCATGTACAAAATGTTGTGGAAAGACGTCAAACGATTCCCATTTTGGCCAATGTATTGATAGAAGCAAATCAAGAAAATGGGGGGGGGATTTCCCTTCGTGCGACGGATAATGAAATTGAAATTTTTGATAAAGTTTCTGCGCACGTCGAAAAAATAGGTGGTTTTACTGTTTCTGCACATAAATTGTACGATGTCGTTAAAAAATTACCCAATGGAGCACAAATAGAATGCACTTTGCAAGAAGAAAGTAGCCAATTGTTGATCAGAGTTGGACGTTCGCGCTTTTCTTTGCCGACAATCCCTCCAGAAGGGTTTCCTGCGATGGCGTCGGAAATAAGCACTTTTACTTTCCGCTTGACGACTCTTGAATTACAATCTTTGATTGATAGAACGCAATTTGCTGTTTCGACGGAAGAAGCGCGTTATAACTTGAATGGTATCTTTTTGCATGAAAAAGGTGGAGAAACCAGATTTTTAACAGCTGTTGCAACAGATGGGCATAGGTTGGCAACTGCTAAAGTAAAAATGCCGGACGGAGCATCAGGAATGCCTGGAGTTATTATTCCTCGCAAAACAATTGGTGAATTAGTGAAGTTGATTGCTGAGTCAAGCCAAGATGTGGTTGTGTCTGTTTCGGAAAATCAAATTCGGTTCTCGTTTGGGGACATGATTTTATCTTCTCGGTTAATTGATGGAACATATCCCGATTATGAACGCGTTATTCCTTCGGATAATGATAAGTTTATGGAAGTGGATTCTGTCGCCTTGACTGCGGTTGTTGATCGTGTGGCAGTTATTTCTGAAAGGTCTCGTGGAATTAAGTTGGTGATGAAAAAAAGTACGTTAAATGTAACAGCGTCTAGCCTGGATGAAGGAAGTGCGGAAGATGAAATAGAGGCGGGCTATGACGCGGAACAAATTGAAATAGGATTTAATTATCGTTATTTGTTAGATATTTTAGCTCAAATCAAAGGGGGGACAGTTCGCTTTTCTTTGTTGAATGGGACTTCTCCAGTGGTGATACAAGATGCAAATGATGCTTCTGTGTTGTATGTTTTGATGCCGATGCGTGTGTAATGGTATAAAGTGCAAACAATGGCCTCTGGGACGAATAAAAAGACAAGACTTGGAATAGAGCAGTTGAAACTATCAAGTTTCAGATGCTACGAATCGTTAACTTTAGATTTGGGCAACGATTTACCTCCTGTGATTTTAACAGGGCGCAATGGAGCTGGGAAAACAAATTTATTAGAGGCTATTTCTTATCTTGTTCCTGGGCGAGGATTAAGGGGAGCAAGATTGTCTGATGTAGTTAAACGACGGGAAGAGAATAAAAATTTGCCCGATGGGGTTGTTTTTTTGCCAGAAAGATGGGCGGTTTTTGCAAGAGTGCGTACGTTGCACGGAACTGTTCAATTAGGTACGGGAAGAGATGATACTTCGGAGCGTCGTCAAATTCATGTTGATGGGCAAAATCAAAAAAGTCAAAGCGTTTTGGGAAATTATTTAAGCTTAATATGGTTGACTCCTGCGATGGACAGATTGTTTTGTGGAGATCCAGCGACACGGCGTCGTTTTTTGGATAGATTGGTTCAAGCATTTGATGCAAACTATGCGAATTTAATGGCAGACTACAATTATGCCTTAAAGCAATGGAGCAATTTATTGCGTGAAGGACGGATGGATACGCAGTGGTTATCGTGTTTGGAAGAAACAATGGCTTCTTGTGGAGTGGCAATTGCGGCGGCACGTAAAGATACAGTTGAAAGATTGGGCGTTTTTTTAGCACAAAAACAAGAAACTTTATTTCCAACGGCATCAATTGCTTTGCATGGATTGTTGGAAGATGAATTAGATACGTTGTCCGCTTTGGATGTTGAGGGAAGTTTTAAAGAACTTTTAGCAAGTATGCGTCATGTTTTTGCAGATGGAGGAAATGTGCAAGGACCTCATACGTCTGATTTTTCTGTGGTTCATCAAGATAAGGGAATGGAAGCCAGTCTTTGCTCCACAGGGGAACAAAAAGCTTTGCTCATTTCCATTATTTTAGCACAAACAAAGGCTCAAAAACAAGAAAAGGGGCAAGATCCGATTTTGTTGTTAGATGAAGTTGCTGCACATTTAGATTCTCATCGGCGTAATTCTTTGTTCGAATTACTTTGTGCCTTGTCATCTCAAGTTTGGTTGACGGGGACAGATGAAAATGTTTTTGCTTCTCTTTATGGGAAGGCTCAATTTTTTAATATAGAAAATGCGATGGTTTCGTTGTCACAGGTAGCTTAAAAAGAAAAGGAAAGAAAGATGGAAGAAACAGATTTAGGGTCGGGGAAAAAAGGCAATCCTTTAGACAAGGAATATACGGCGGAATCAATTAAAGTTTTAAAAGGATTAGATGCCGTTCGGAAACGTCCAGGAATGTATATTGGAGATCCTGACGACGGAACAGGATTGCACCATATGGTTTATGAAGTTTTGGATAATGCTATTGATGAATCTTTAGCTGGATATTGCGACAAAACAGAAGTTATTTTGAATGCGGATGGTTCTGTTACTGTTGTGGACAATGGCCGCGGGATTCCGACGGACATTCATAAAACTGAAGGTGTTTCTGCGGCCGAAGTTATTATGACTGAATTGCATGCAGGAGGAAAGTTCGACCAAAATTCGTATAAAGTTTCTGGAGGGTTACACGGGGTTGGTGTTTCTGTGGTGAATGCATTATCATCGGTTCTTAATTTGAGGATTTGGAGGAATGGCAGAGAATTTTATATGCAATTTAAAAATGGTGTACCAGTTGAACCATTAAAGGAAATTGGTTCTTCAGGAGATAAACGAGGGACGTCAGTGACCTTTACCCCTTCTAAAGAAACGTTTAAAAATATAGAGTTTGATTTTAACACATTAGAACACCGCATGAGGGAATTAGCTTTTTTGAATTCAGGAGTTCATTTGGTGCTATTGGATAGACGTTCGGCTGAAGAAAAAAAAGTTGATATGTGTTATGAAGGAGGTTTAAAAGAATTTGTTAAATATTTAGATCATTCTAAAAACTCATTACAGACAGAAATTTTTTCAGCGTCTAGCACAAAGGAAAAAACAACAGTAGACATATCCATGGAATGGACGGATAGCTATAACGAAGTATGTTTATGCTTTACAAATAACATTCCACAAAGAGATGGAGGAACGCATTTAGCAGGTTTGCGGGCAGCATTAACGAGAACGATTAATAATTACGCAGCTTCATCGGGTTTGACGAAAAAAGAAAAAGTTGAATTGAATGGCGAAGATATGCGCGAAGGGTTGACATGTATTCTTTCGATTAAAGTGCCAGACCCAAAGTTTTCTTCCCAGACAAAAGATAAGTTAGTTTCTTCAGAAGTGCGTCCGGTGGTTGAAGGGATTGTTGCGGATAAGTTAGAACAATGGTTAGAAGAGCATCCGACGGATGCTCGCCAAATTATCGGCAAAGTAGTGGAGGCAGCAGCTGCGCGAGAAGCTGCACGTAAAGCGCGGGAGTTAACTCGTCGAAAGGGGGCTTTAGATATGGCTTCTTTGCCGGGGAAGTTGGCTGATTGTCAAAGCAAAGATCCTGCAGAATCAGAAATTTTTATAGTTGAAGGAGACTCCGCTGGTGGTTCGGCGAAACAAGGTCGTAATCGTGTTAATCAAGCAATTTTGCCTTTAAGAGGTAAAATTTTAAACGTTGAAAGAGCTCGGTTTGACAGAATGTTATCATCGGCAGAAGTCGGGACAATGGTAACAGCTTTTGGAACGGGTATTGGGCGAGAAGATTTTAATGCCGACAAATGTCGTTATCATAAAATTATTATTATGACAGATGCGGATGTTGATGGTGCCCATATTCGAACATTATTGTTGACTTTCTTTTTTAGACAAATGCCCGAATTGTTGAATAGAGGTTATATCTATATTGCTCAACCGCCATTGTATCGCGCGAAAAGGGGTAATTCTGAAATTTATTTAAAAGATGACAAAGAACTAGAAGAATACCTGATTAATATTGGGACTTCTGAAACGCTTTTGGTTATGGAAGATGGAACACAAATTGCTGGGGCTGATTTGATTGCTAAGGCTGAACAAGCGCGGATTGCACGGCAATTAATTTTAAACATATCCAAACATATTCCATCTAAAATTATTGAAAAAATGGCGCTTGAAGGATTGTTTATCCCTAATGCTCCTCTTCAAGAAGACTTTGCAAACAAGCTAGATGCATTAGAGCCTGAATACGAAAAAGGATGGCATTGTAAAAAAACGGATATAGGGTTCGAACTTTCTCGGTCTTTAAGAGGGGTTACAGAAACTTTTGAAATTGATGAAAACTTAATGAGTTGTGGCGAAATTAAATGTTTAAATGATATGTTGTTAGACTTGCAAGAATTTTATGCCCAACCCGCGGTCCTGAAAAATAAAGATGCTGAATTCGCTGTAACTGGTCCTATTTCGTTAATTGAATCAATTTATAAAATTGGACGGAAGGGAATAGCTATCAATCGATATAAAGGTTTGGGAGAAATGAATCCTGAGCAATTGTGGGAAACGACTTTGGATCCTAATGCTCGGCATTTGTTACAAGTTAAAGTTCCGCATATTGATGAAGCAGAACAAGTATTTTCAACCTTGATGGGGGATGTTGTTGAGCCGCGCCGTGACTTTATTCAAGAAAATGCTTTGAATGTTGTTAATTTAGATGTGTAATCATAAATTCTGTCTTAGAAATGGGAGCAACAAGTGTTGGTTGCTAGCCTAAGGCCGAAATCTTTTGAATCGTTGGCAGAATAATCCTTTTTTATAAAACAGGCAGGAGTCATTGAACTTGCCTAGAGTGTTAAGGATTGTTCTGAATGTATATGGTTTTTGAAATGTACATGATATCTGCTTATCAAAAGATAAGATTTTATAGAATAATTATGCAGGCAATAATAAAATATATTGACTTGCTATATTTTATTTTTTGCATATAAAAAACAAAAGATTTAATCATTTTATGAAAAGATTACCTTTCAAAGAACTTTTTGAGGTGTGCCTTTTTAAAGCATTTATTTAAAAAAATATTAAATAATACTAATTTTTATGCAACCCCAATCCTTTGTTTTGCATTTTAGCAATTTCATTGCGTAAGCGAATAGCTTCTTCAAAGTTCAAATCTTCGGCGGATTGATACATTTCTTTTTCTAGTTTTTTAATTTTCTTTGTTATTTGTTCTGCGGAAAGTTCTATTTTTTCTTCGAGGTTTGTGTCGATACAATCTTGAGTGCAAATATTTTGAATAGCGTTTGAAATTTGCTTTTGAATAGTTTTAGGTGTAATTCCGTGTATTTTGTTGAAGGTGATTTGCTTTTCGCGTCGCCGTTTTGTTTCAGATATAGCACGATTGATGGAATCAGTGATTTTATCTGCATATAAAATGACTCGTCCGTTTACGTGTCGAGCTGCGCGCCCAATTGTTTGAATTAACGATGTTTCTGAACGTAAAAAGCCCTCTTTGTCGGCATCTAAAATAGCAACTAAAGCGCACTCAGGAATGTCCAGACCTTCGCGTAATAAATTAATACCAACTAAAATATCAAAAGTTCCCATACGCAAATCTTTTATAATTTGAATGCGCTCTAGAGTTTCAATGTCCGAATGCATATAGCGTACTTTTACCCCGTTTTCAGCAAGGTATTCGGTTAAGTCTTCTGCCATTTTTTTTGTTAAAGTTGTAACCAAAACGCGCTCTTTCTTTTTGGCACAAATAAGACATTCACTTAACAAATCGTCAACTTGATTTATAACGGGGCGAATATCGCACAAGGGATCTAATAATCCAGTCGGACGAATTATTTGTTCAGTAAAGACCCCTTCTGCTTGTTCTTTTTCCCATTTTCCAGGGGTGGCTGATACAAAAATAGTATTGGGACGCATTTTATTCCATTCTTCGAATTTTAAAGGACGATTATCCTTTGCAGATGGTAATCGAAACCCGTATTCGATAAGTGTATTTTTACGGCTGAAATCTCCTTTGTACATAGCTCCTAGTTGAGGGACGGTAACATGACTTTCATCAACAAACAATAAAGCATCTGATGGTAAATATTCAAATAAAGTTGGAGGGGCTTCTCCCGATTTTCTGCCAGTTAAATGTCTGGAATAATTTTCGATACCTTTGCAAGAACCAGTTGCCTCTAACATTTCTAAGTCAAAGCACGTACGTTGAACAAGTCGTTCTGATTCAAGTGGCATATTATTTTTTTTAAAAAAAGAAAGCCGTTCTTTTAATTCTTCTTGAATAGTCTTTATTGCTTGAGAAATAGCAGGCCTTGGTGTGACGTAATGGCTTGCGGGATAAACGATAATTTCGTTTAAATTCATTTTTTCTTCACCCGTTAAAGGATCAAATTCATGAATGCTCTCTAATTCATCTCCGAAAAAAGATAAACGCCAAGCAAGATCTTCATAGTGAGAAGGAAAAATATCTATTACATCTCCCATAACTCGAAAACGTCCTCTTTCAAACGCGATATTATTACGTTCGTATTGTAATTCTGTTAAATTTTTGGATAGTTCGCTTACGTCGACGCAATCACCCACGCGCAAAGTGAACTTCATCGTACTATAAGATTCAACGCTCCCTAACCCATAAATGCAGGAAACAGAAGATACGATGATAACGTCACGTCTTTCTAAAATATGACGCGTCGCAGAATGCCTCATTCTATCAATTTGTTCATTGATGGCAGAATCTTTTTCAATGTAAGTATCTGTTCTGGGAATGTATGCTTCGGGTTGGTAATAATCATAATAAGATACGAAATATTCAACAGCATTTTTCGGGAAAAAAGATTTCATTTCGGAATAAAGTTGAGCGGCTAATATCTTGTTATGTGCTAAAATCAAAGCGGGGCGTTTCATTTTTGTGATAACTTGCGCCATTGTAAAAGTTTTTCCTGATCCTGTAATGCCAAGCAAAACTTGATTATGTATATTTTGGTTCAAGCCATTAACCAAACTGGATATAGCTTGTTCTTGATCTCCCGCGGGAGCAAAATCAGAAACCAGGTTAAAATTTGCCTGTGTCAAATCATTGTTAGGTGTGTACAAAGGAAGCATTACTTTTCCCGATTTATCTTATTCAGTCCATTTTTAGTTGAAGAATAAAAAATTGTAGTCGCTTTTTTTATGTCAGAAAAAATATCCCTTAGTCTGGGTCGTGATTGTCCCCATGAATCTAATCGCATCTTTGTTTCAAGCACGATGACAACCAAAAAAAAGCACCCGAAAATGAAAAAATCATGAATAAGAATGCCCACTAATCCAAGGAAGATCATTCTTTTAAAGACAAAGAAAAGAATACCTTTTTGATTTAAATGGTTGCGGATTTTTTTGTTGATATAAAACGTATATTGAATGGGCTCTGGGTTTTTGCGCGTTTTAAAGCGATATAAAAACGAATAAGCAAATTCAAAAAAATAATACGCGGGCATAACTAAGAAGGCAACCCACATTCCCTTTGATGCCATTAAAATAAAAAAGAACCCCATTAAGAAACCTAGGGGCGCAGCTCCTGATTTCCCCAAGCAGAGGTAAATGTAGAATCTTTTATACAACAAAAAACCAACAAGTGCTGAAATAATCAATAAAGAATAAAAAGAAATGATAGTCTGAAAAATTTGTCCATACACTATTGGTAAAAATGAAAATGGAATGCATAAAGCGAGTGTTTGTCCAATTGTTATATTTTCAATTTTATCCATCGTCGCATAAAGATGAATAAATAAAGACCAAATAAATGTCATTGCCAGCCGATCTAAAATAAGCGGAAAAATACCTTGGAATACTAGGACGTTGTTGGGGAAAAATGCAGAGCAAACTAACGTAACAAACAAATAAATCCAAAAACGATTAATTTTTCCTTTTTCTAAAGAATACAAAGACAACCCCAGTGCTCCCGCAGCAAATGGAAATATGCCAAACGGAGTTAACAATAAAGAGTGGGGTACTACAAAATCAATTAGTACAAAACCAAGAAAAATTGCGCCAATCATAGCTAATCCGCAATTGTTTGATAAATTTCTAGCTTGTGTTGGTACTTTGAAAGGGTTATACAAAAAATAGGTAAAAACAAAAGCCAAGATTACAACCGATGCCAAAAAATAAAAAAGTAATCCGACGTCCATTTAATCCCCCAAAATTCACGTTAATTTTTATGTCTAAAAGAAATGCGCCCTTTTGTCAAATCATAAGGTGTCATTTCAATTTCAACCTTATCTCCTACCATCACGCGAATGCGAAACTTTCTCATTTTTCCAGCCGTATGAGCCAATATTTCGTGTCCGTTTTCCAATTTTACCCGAAACATCGCATTGGGCAATTTTTCCATTACAGTTCCCGTGAAATTCAATACTTCTTCTTTAGCCATAAAATCCTCTTCTTGTTAAAAAGTTTAGAAATTATACGCCTATAATATTACTTTTGCAAGCGCAAAATAAAAATAACTACAATACTTTATTTTAAGCCAAGCTCTTGGAATTTACAAAATAGAAAGCAACAAAACCCTTCTTACGAAAGAAGGGTTTTTCAGAGAATTAATCTTTTTAGCGTGAATAAAATTCGATGACTAAATTTGGTTCCATTTGGCAGGCATAAGGAACGTCGGCCAATTTTGGAAAGCGAATTAATGTCCCGGATAATTCTTTTTCATTAACTTCCATATAGTCCGGAACGTTGCGTTCTCCAGATGCGACAGCCTCTATAACTAAGGCCATTTCCTTCGCTTTTGTTGTAACTTCCACTTTATCTCCTTCTTTTAATAAATAAGAGGGGATATCAACTTTCTTGCCATTGACCAAAACATGTCCATGGTTGATGAATTGCCGAGATGCAAACACGGTTGGCACAAATTTCATACGATAAACAACCGCATCCAAACGGCTCTCCAAAATACTAATTAAGTTTTCAGAAGAATCTCCTTTGCGACGAATGGCTTCAGCGTAATACTTACGTAATTGCTTTTCGGATACGTTGCCGTAATAACCTTTTAATTTTTGTTTTGCGCGTAATTGCACCCCATAATCCGTTGGCTTTCCGCGGTGTTGACCATGTTGACCAGGGCCATATTCCCGTTTGTTAAAAGCACTTTTCGCATTACCCCATAAAGTGGTTCCTAAACGGCGTTCAATTTTATATTTTGCATGAATACGTTTTGACATATATTAACTTTCAATTTCCAAACAAGCGAAAGCGTATTGTCTTTGCTTGCCTTTGTTGCCCCGATAGTCCCTGCCTTGGTGAAAAAAGGCTCCCAAGCGAGAGTGCAAGATAAAAACCAACTTCATCCGCCACTTTTTCGAGAATAGAAGCTACACTCTATATAATTCTATTTGGATTGTCAAGTAATATTTATAATCAAAAATAAAAGAAGAAGGGGAGCTTGTAAAAAAACTTTGCTTCTTTATTTTAAATATCGTAATGTAGCAACAACGAAAACAAATAGGGAGAATGTAAAAGTGAATCGAAAAAATGAAGATATAACGGTTGATTTATCTTGGAAAAGATACCTTTTACCATCAGTTCATCCTGAAGGGCGAATTTTTGTTTTGTGCTTTTTAGGGATGGCTGTTATTTTGTGGCTTTTGTGGATACCTTTTGGAGTGGTCGGGATTATTTTGACGTTGTTTTGTATTTATTTTTTTCGCAATCCGGAGCGTGTAACCCCAGAAGGGGAGCAGTTCGTTATTGCTCCTGCGGACGGAATTGTCAGCAATATCATTCAAGTAGTTCCGCCAAAAGAAATAGACATGGGTGACGATCCCTTGACAAGGATTAGTATTTTTATGAGTGTTTTTAACGTTCATGTAAATCGGTGCCCTGTATCGGGAACAATCCATAAAATCAATTATAGAAAGGGAAAGTTCGTAAATGTTGCCGATAAAGACAGTGAGGACAATGAACGTGAAGAATATAGTGTTTTAATGAAAGACGGTACTAAGGTGGGCTTCGTTCAAATAGCAGGGCTTATAGCTCGACGGATTGTATCTTTCGTTAAGGAAGGTGATGAATTAAAAGCGGGACAACGTTTCGGGCTTATTCGCTTTGGAAGTCGATTAGACGTTTTCCTTCCCCATGGAATTGAACCGTACGTTGTTTTAGGGCAAATAGCTGTGGCGGGTGAAACAATTTTGGCAGATTTAAAAGGCAATCAAGTACAAATAACAGGAGAAAAAAGGTGAAAGAAAAAATAGTATGTACAAATGTAGAAATTAAAGATTTTCCTATTCGTCCGATGTTCCCAAATATGGTTACGATGATGGGTTTGGCATGTGGGCTTTCATCTATGCAATTCGCTTTTTGGAGCAATTGGTCTTTTGCGATTTTATGCCTTGTTTTAGCAGCTGTTTGTGATGGATTAGATGGTCGAGTCGCTCGCTTATTAAACACTTCTTCTAAATTTGGGGAAGAATTGGATTCTTTAGCGGATTTGGTTAGCTTTGGTGTTGCTCCAGGATTTTTGCTTTATCAATGGACAATGGATATGCAAATCCGGGCATCTGCGGTTATGGAAGGTTTGAAAGACCCTTCTGCTGTGGGGGTGCCTTGGATGATTATCTTATTTTTTGCGTTATGTTGTGCTTTACGTTTGGCGCGGTTCAATACGATGTTAGAAGAAAAAACTCCGCCGTCATATTGGACGCATTTTTTTGTGGGATTGCCTGCTCCTGGAGGGGCTTATGTTGCTCTGCTTCCTTTGATTACCTATTTATGGACAAGAAATGAATTGTTTAAGGATCCTATATTAGTTTCTGCTTTCATGATAATGAGTGCTGTTTTAATGGCAAGTCGTATTCCAACCCCTTGTTTTAAAAAGATACATTTGGCGTATGGGCAAGTAACGGTTTTACTTATGTTAGCCTTTTTGGCAGTTGTTGTAACTTTAGCTTTTAGAAATTTTTGGGCGGTATTAAGTTCTTTTGGATTTGTTTACGTGCTTATGTTGCCCGCAGGAATATTCTTTTTCTTGAAAAAAAAGAACGAGTATAAACAAAAATGAAACATATATTTTTTTTGTTTGTTGGTGTTGGAGTAATGCTCTCGGTTGTTGCCCAAGAGCTCCCCTCCAATCCATGGGAAAATCATTCGGCAGTTCAAGATAAAATCGGAAATTCTACAACGATTGTTGTTCGTGACGGGGATGCAGTTCGTGTACGGCAAGGGACAATCGATTCACCTGGCGAACTGGATGCATATAAAATGGATAGGAAAAAATATACGGGTGAGAGTACGACATTTGGCGGAGCGCAAGGGCAAGAAATGATTGCGCCAGAGGTAAATAAAACTAATATTTTAATGATGACAGCACACTTGCGCAAAGTCGGCTATGCTATTCCGCCAGAATATGATGATTATATTATGCAAGCGCCTGATTGGTATCAAAGAAAATATATGCAAGCGTTGCAGAATTTGTCCAGTAACAATTCTTCTCCGATATTAAAAATATCTAAATCTTTTAAGGAAGCTATAGAAAAAAGTACGGGGCTCTCATTGGAAAATTTTGTCGATACATCAATAAAGGTGATGGATGGAAAATAAAGTATTTTACGCCTTTTTAATTTATGGGATTACACAACTTGCTTGTGCGCAGCAAGTTCCTATGCGTATGCAAATGGCTGGTGGCTTACTAGACGATTTTCAAGACCAACAAATCATTGAAAATAGTTCTGAAGATATTGCTCAAACTGTTGTGGCGACAGAAGAGGATCAAGCAAAAGAACAAAAATTGTTGGACGATTTTGTAAAGGCACATCCGACTTTGAAAGATCCCGTTATTTTACGCAACATGTACAACACAATGCGTAAGATGGATGACAATATTGAGGAAGCTCACCAAAAAGAGTTTAAGAAAATTGAAGAAAATGATCCCGAAATTTTGGAAAAAGATAAACAAAGAATAAAAGGGCAGACACCTATTCGCTTTGATTTCAGACCAGACGATTTATCTGAATTTGGGAAACAAATTGATGAACATCCAGAAAAGGCTTTATCAGCTATTGTTTCCAATATTAAAGGAATGGACGTTACGGAAGAAACAATCGAAAATCAAATCAAAATTAATGAAAAATTGAACACGTATATTCAAGATGTACATGGTATGTCAGCGGAAGAATACATTCAATTAAAACAACAAGAAGAAAAGAAAAAGATTCCTTCTTTTGGAAAAAATTAAATGTCATCTTTGTTGTTTTTTATTCTTGTGCGTCCTCAGATGGCGGAAAATATAGGCATGTCGGCCAGAGCGATGATGAATTGTGGCATTGATAATTTACGTATTGTCAATCCGAGAGAGAATCCAAAAAGTCAAGAGGCTTTGCGTGCTTCATCTGGAGCAGAGGCAATTTTAAAAAGCGCACAAATTTTTTCATCGTTAGCAGAGTGTACTTCGGATTTGAATTATGTCTTAGCTTCAACAGCAAGATTTCGAGATATGGAAAAGCCTGTTTTTGATGGGGAAAAAGCAATATTACAAATAATGAATCATCTTCAAAACAACGAGAAAGTTGGAGTTTTATTTGGTCCTGAGCGGACTGGTTTGGAAAATGACGAAGTGGCTATATCTGATGGAATTATTAAAATCCCTTTAAATCCGGTGCATACCTCACTTAATTTATCTCAAGCTGTTTTACTTGTTGGATACGAATGTTTAAACGGTCTTAAACTTGTTAAACCAAATCCATTGCTGACTAATCAACAACCTGCGACAAAAGATGAATTATTTCGTTTTTTTGCAAAACTAGAGAATATCCTTGAATCAAAATCATATTTTAAAATTCCGGATAAAAAACCAAGGATGCAAAGAAATTTGGAAAACATTTTTGCTAAAACTTCCTTAACAAGTCAAGAAATTAGAACTTTGCATGGTGTGGTAAATACGTTGTCGCGTCCGTCCAAAAAATAAATCATAAATTTTGATTGCCTTTTTATAAGAAATCGGTTAAAAGAATGCCTGCGCCGCTGTAACTCAGTTGGTAGAGTAACTGATTCGTAATCAGTAAGTCGCGTGTTCGAGTCACGCCAGCGGCACCATCAATTAACATGTTTATTTATATACGATTTTTATGCCGCAAGGCCCCGCAATCCGCTTATTTTTCCCATCCGTCCACCAGCTGGTAAATTCAAAGGAGTTGCTGGTCTTTTTGCCCGTCCGCTTGCCATTCATCTCTTTGACATGCGTATCGCGGGTCGTGTTTGAATAATATTTGGTATGTGTGCCATTGGAAATAATAAAGAGCTGCACGAACTCGAAAAGGCCACTATCCGCCCAAAAGCTATCGCGCTGATAGCGGTTGATTTGGTTGAACGCCTCGCGTATGGCAACGCCACGCCGTTTCAATTCAATATGAATCAGCGGTAGGCCATTGACCAAAACAGAAACGTCATAACGGTTTGCGCGGGCACCACCGTCAGTTTCATACTGATTGATAACCTGCAGATGGTTGTTGTGGATGTTGTCCTTATCCAGGATGCGGATGTTCTTTGTTTTGCAGCCATCGGTTTTGAGGTTGTAGATGTAATCTTCCTGAACCTTTGTTGTCTTATCGACGATGGTATCATTCTTATTGGCAAGATAATTATTGAGAATTTGCGCCCACTCTGTGTCGGAAAATTTATAACCGTTCAAACGCTCCAGCTGTCGCCGCAGGTTGGCCAAGAGATCATCGTTTGTTTTGATGGACAAATATTCGTATCCATTGTTTTGCAGGATTTTGATAAATTCTTTTTCAAGATTAGCCTCGCTTTGATATTTGGTCGCGCCGGAACCGATCGGCGTATATTCCGCGACGACCGTACTTTCAGGATGCTGGGCTATGATCTTCTTTTCTGTCATGCGGCCTCTGGGAATGTAAGGAGCTTATCGCGGTAATATTTGTACTGCTGGCGGCGCGCCGAGATTTCGGCGGGCAAACCAGCAGAAAGGTCGTTCACCAATGCATCGAATTTATCAAGGATGGAAACTACGCGCGCTTGCTCCTCCAACGGCGGGAGTGGTACTTCAATTTTCGCCAGATTTTTCGCCGATATTTCAATCACCTTTGCGCCGCGCGCATATTTCTTTTTTTGATTAAAGAATAATGGTGTTTGGAATAGATAAGCCATATATTTCGGGTTCTGATCGTGTTTAAAAATCGAAGCATGTCCACCCGTCGCAATCTCTTCGTCTCCAAGCCACGCCACACATTTGCAAACATCTTCCACATTTTCACTGGTCGTCGCGATAATAAGGTCACCTTTTGCAACCTTCCGTAGCTTCGCCGCCAGCGCCGGAGAGACAAAAGATTTTGTTTTGTCCGCGAACGTTCCATAGAATGTATAAATTTGGCCATAGTGGATGCACCCGACACCACTCTCGGCAAAATCTTTTTTCTGCAATCCATTCCCTCTTACGAACACGCCTATTTCTCCTAATGTTCTCCAGACGACTTCACTTGTCTGCTGGGCAACGCTGTAACTCTCTCCCTCCCTCTCTCTCTAGAATTCCGCGGGTTTCAGCGGATTCACCGAAAGAAAGAAGGCTATCACGATAATAATGATACTGTTTCCTCCTTGCTTCTAGCTCAGCTTCTAGCTCAGTGAAACTGTCAAGCACCTTAACAATTTCCTGTTGGATAGCGAGATGCGGAACGGGAACAGACAATGAATTCAATGTCGCCATTCTAATCCCCTTCAAAGTACTTCTTACCGACTGACTTTCATATTGTTTTTTGATATGATCGGAGCCAAGAACGTACATTAAAAATCTTGGGACAATAAGGTCTTTTTTGGGTTTTATAAGAAAGACACTCTCGCTGCAATTCCAGTTGTCCGTCGGAATATTCACGATAGCAACTTTTCCAAGAGTTCCGATTCCAGAGAATAACACGTCGTCTATCTCTAACCCTGAACGCCCCTGGATAATCTTTACAGCTTCATCGTTTATCTTGTCGGTTTTATCATTAAATATTATTTTTCCGGTCGTGATTTCTTTAACAGTTGCATAGTAATTCGTTGCGTCTTTGGTATTTAAAACAAAATTTTGGCGAGGATTTAAGCCTGTTTTTATAGATACGGTTATCTCACCTAATTTTTTAAATTCAACACCATTCGGGCAAAACTCGGCTATCATTCTTTCTATTTTGCTCATTGCTTGCCCCCTTCAATGTCCGAGATTATCTCATCGATTTCCTTACGAAGCTTATCTTCACGAGCGACGATTTCCGCAATTTGCGCATTTAACTCCTTTATATCCACAATCTCGCGATTATCCGCTTGAGCGACATATGTCCCAACGCTGATATTATAATCATACTCGGCGATTTCAGCATTATCCACAAGGCGCGAGAAATGCTCCCGTGTATCTCGTTTTATGTAGTAATCGAGGATTTTATTAATATTCGCCTCAGTCAGTTTGTTCTTGGCCGCACCGCGTTGGAACTCCGCGCTGGCATCAATAAACAGGGTTTTATTATCCGCCTTGTTCTTCTTCAATACCAAAATGCACGTCGCTATCGTTGGCCCAAAGAACAAATCCGGCGGCAGCTGTATCACGCAATCAACATAATTGTTATCGACGAGATATTTGCGGATTTTCTGTTCCGCGCCAGCACGATACATAATGCCGGGGAAGCAAACAATCGCCGCCGTTCCGTTCGTCGCCAACCAGGAAAGCATATGCATGACGAACGCCATGTCCGCCTTTGATTTCGGCGCCAGGACTCCGGCTGGCGTAAATCTTTCGTCATTGATCAATATCGGATTGTTGTCTCCATCCCATTTTATTGAATAGGGCGGATTGGAAACGATAGCTTCAAACGGTTCGTCGTCCCAATGTTTCGGCTCGGTCAGGGTATTCCCGTGTGCAATATCAAACTGCTCGTAATTGATATCATGCAGGAACATATTGATACGGCAGAGATTATATGTCGTGATGTTGATTTCCTGTCCATAAAAACCATTACGGACATTTTCCTTCCCAAGGATTTTTGCGAATTTCAAAAGAAGCGAACCGGAACCACAGGCGGGATCATAAACTTTATTAACATCGGTCTTACCAGCCACCGCGATACGGGCCACCAATTCGCTGACTTCCTGCGGGGTGAAAAATTCGCCGCCGCTTTTTCCGGCGTTGGCGGCGTACATGGTCATCAAGAATTCATAAGCATCGCCGAATACGTCAATCGTGTTGTCTCCGTAATTTCCGAGCTGCAAATCACCAATGGCGTTCATCAGCTTTACCAGCAACTCATTGCGTTTTTGCACCGTCGCGCCCAGCTTGTTTGAATTCACATCGATATCGTCAAACAGGCCTGCCATACTGTTTTCGCTGGCTGTTCCCTTGGCGGAATTTTCAATGTTGCCAAACACCTTTTCGAGGGTTTCATTTAGGTTGGCATCCGTCGCGGCGGATTTCCGGACATTTTCGAACAGCTCGCTGGGATAGACAAAAAAGCCTTTGTCTTCCAAGATGTCGTCACGGCCATATTCGGCTTGTTCGTCCGAGAGCCGGGCATAATCAAAATCTTTTTCACCGGCTTCGGCCTGTTTCGCATTGATATAGGATGCCAAATTTTCAGAGATAAAACGGTAGAACAGCATTCCAAGAACGTATTGCTTGAAGTCCCAGCCGTCCACTGATCCGCGCAGATCGTTCGCGATCCGCCAGATCGTGGAGTGAAGCGCCGCCCGTTCCTGTTCTTTTTTATTATCTGCCATTTCCTGTTCTCCTTCGGCCACTATACTCAATTTTATTCAAAAATACCAGAAAATTTTCAGCGTATTGCCTTTAAGAGTGAGATTTTATTCTAAGCGCCAGCCTTGTGCCAAGGGCGGCATCTAGAACGATAGATTTTGATTGATATTTAAAGGAATATAGATTCCCTAATTTACCCTCTTATTTTACCGATTTTTCTAGATAATTCCCTGTTCTGGAAAATAAATTCCCTGTTAATTTTCGGGGATATTTGACTATAAGCCGCAAGAACGCTCACTTTTTGTGAAAAATACCCCCTTAACAAACGCTAAAATTCCCTGTAGATTCCCTGTTATTGGTGTTGCTGTATGGGGAAGTTGGCGACGGAATACTGCCGCACCATTGATAAAAACTATCCAAAAAAGTCTGAAAGCCTTTTTGCAAGCTCTGTTTTGAAAAACGAAGAAAATTTTCCTATTTTCTCAATGGATTAAAACACTTAAATAAAATTTTTAGGACCATATAGGCATATAATAATTCTAAATTTTCTTTTAATGAGTAATGTTTTAACGACTCAAAAATATGAACAACGAAAAAATTCTTGGTTAAGGGAAAATGAAAAAGTTACCAATTTCGACAAAGTCGAGAAGTAGCTTTATAAGATTCTGGTGTGTCAATGACTTGATTTTCCTCTTTAAGCCGTTTTTCAATGAATTGCAACAAAGGCTCTACTTCTCGTCGAATTTCTGCAACCATATCATTGGTTACTTTTTCAATTTGACTAGGTGAAGAAATAAGTCGAGAATCAACTTTTTCTGCCGCTATTTTATAAGCTTCTTGAACTTTCTTTTTGAAAAATTCCAAACCTTCTTGTTGAACACGGACATGATAATTTTCGTGTTCTTTAATGATTTTGTATTGGCAAGTCCCCGGGCGATACTTTTTATCAATATAAACATCTAATGTTGAAAAACCAAAGTTGACATCGACTTTTTCTAGCGCAACACACCCTTTTTCCCCAACGGCCTGAGCAGAAGTTTTAGCTTGTATAGTCGTGTCTAATCGAGAAACCGTCAATCCCATTGCTTTGCCATAGGATTTTGCAGGGAATTGTGAATTCGACAAGCTGTTATTATAATTCACTGTCCCTTTATTCACTTCTACGAGCACAATTGGTTTTTTTTGCGATTTCAAGCAATTGGCAATAGCTCCGCAAAAGGAGGCGCTCCCTAAAAAAAAGATGACACTTAAAATAAAAATAATATAATGTTTCACAAAGGCATTATAAGCACATAAAAAAAGGATTGTCATGCAAAAAATTATATCTTGGAATGTTGCGTCAATTAGGGCACGGCTTCAGCTTTTCAAAAAACTCTTGGAAACAAAGGCTCCAGATGTTCTTTTTTTGCAAGAAATTAAAGTTGAAGAAAATAAATTTCCTTTTGAAGAATTAAAAGATTTTGGCTATCATATTATTGTTAGCGGACAAAAATCTTTTAATGGTGTGGCGATTTTTTCAAAGTCCAAAATTAATCCTTTGTTTAAGAATTTGGATGGTTTTGAAGATCAAGCTCGTTTTATTGAAGTTGAAATGAACAACGGGGTCCACCTTATTTGTGTTTATGTCCCTAATGGTACGGCTCCTATGAATGATCCGACGGATACTTCTCGTTTGGAATACAAATTGCGTTGGATGTCTGCGCTGAATCAAAGATTAGATAAATTACTGTCTGACCGTATACCGTTTGTGATGGGTGGGGATTTTAATGTTATTGTCAAAGATTCGGACGTTTATAATCCTCTCCTATTCAAAGAGAGCGCTTTGATGGTTCCTTCGGTACGTCAAAAATGGAAAGAGATGGAAAAAATAGGAGTCGTAAATGCGATTCGGCACCTGAATAAGCAAGAAGGTCTTTACTCTTTTTGGGATTTTCAAGGTGGCGCTTGGTTTAAAAATAACGGCATTTTATTGGATGCTATTTGTATATCACCCGACTTATTGCCGACATTAATTGATTCGGGAATTGAAAAAGAATGGCGAGGTCAAGAAAAACCATCAGACCATGCTCCAGTTTGGTGCCAAATGAATAGATAATATGATGAAATTACGAATAGTTTTTTGTATGTAGCACCATAAAATCTTTAATAGATTGAGTGTCATGAAGCATTAAAGCCTTTTTCCATTCTTTTGAAAGTGGTTGAGCGTGAAACAATCCGAACATTCTGCATTCAATGTATGATAGAGGAATGCCATTTTTTTGTTGCTCTTCAAGATAAGGTAACATTCTTTCAATAATTTCAAAGCGATTCAAAACTGGATGATTGTCTTCATAAAACAATGAATCGACCAAAGACAAAAAATAAGGATTAATATAGGCTGTTCGCCCAATCATTGCGCCGTCAACGAATTGAATTTGATGAGCAATATCTTCCACATTTGATATATTGCCATTAATGACGATAAATAAATGAGGCAAATCTTTTTTTAATTGATGAATGGCTGGGTAATTAAGTGGCAATTTTGTCCGATTTTCTTTTGGGGAAAATCTAGTCATTTTAACATTTCGGGCGTGAATAATAAATTTTTGACAACCTGCCTTAGATACCGTTTTCACAAAGTGATGGAGTTGTTCATAGGTATTTGTAGTCCCCTCTAACGCAATACGAGTTTTGACAGAGACAGGAAGAGTGGTTTTTTTCTTTATCGCATATACACAATCGGCAAGTAGTTCGGGGTTACACATTAAGGAAGCCCCAAATGCTCCAGCTTGCACACGAGATGATGGGCATCCGGCATTCAAGTTAATCTCTTTAAATCCCTGCTCTGTAGCTATATTTGCACATTTCATCAAAATGTCAGGAGAGCTTCCTCCGATTTGTAAGGCAAGGGGTTGTTCAAAAGAAAGAGGCTTTAAGGAATCTCTTAAAATAGGATTGTTTACAATAGCGCGTTCAGGAATCATCTCTGTATAAAATAGAGGATTCTTGCAAATAAGACGTAAAAAAAACCTAAAATGCCGATCCGTCCAATTAAGCATAGGCGCGATAGAAATTTCTTTTTGTATCATTTTTACAAAGTATATCAAAAAAATCTTTTTTAAAAGTATTTTTGTGCTATATTCATTCAAGGAATGAGAAAGGGGATAAACGTATGCTCAAAAAAACAGAAATGCTACAATTGGAAAAATACTTCCAAAAACTTTTCAACACACAGGGAATTTATGTAAAAGAAGGAGCGTCGAAAGATGCTCCAGCCGAGCTCTATTGTGCAAGTGAATTCCTAGGTGTTATTTATAAAAATGAAGATGAAGGAGAAGTTTCTTACGACTTTCATTTAACTGTTTTGCCAGAAGATATTCAACAAAAATAACGGGAAAAAATAATGAGAAAAATTTTGTTGTCAACATTAGTTTATTTTTGTTTTTCCTTTACTTTGCAAGCACAACAAGTGGATATTTCAACTATATCAGAAAAAGAAGTTGTTGATGCATCTGTTAAAGTTATAACAGAGTCAACGTCACCTAACGTGTCTGTTGCTCCTCTCGTTGGCACAGAAGGGGAAAATACTCTTATAGGAAAAGCGATTAATCCTGTCGAGCTCCCTATAGTACAAACAACACCATTAACGTTAGAAAACAATTTTGTGGCAAATTTGCCAAGAGATGTTCAAAAAGAACAAACTTTAATCAATTTGTATAAAAATGTCATATATGCTCCAGCATTGATTGATTTAACAAAGGATTTTAAATTTGAAAAAGACTTTGTTATTACGTCAATCGAAGGAGGATACGAGATTGAAGTGCCTCAGGCGTCTTTTTTCGTTGGGGAAGAAAAGATTTCTTTTCCTGCACAGAAAAGTGTACTTTCTATGGTTGAATCTAATGGTCTAACCTACCAAATTATGTGGAACGATTTATCGGGATATAAGCCACTTTTGGGATATCTAGCAAACCGTTCGAATATAAAAATGGATACTTTCCAAGCACAAGTAGATTTAAATCCATCGTTAAATTTTATTACAAAAGAATCAGCTTCTTCTTCTAATATAGTTTTTTCTGGAGTTTCTGAAGCACAAAAAAATTCAGAATTGTTATCTATTAAAGGTATCTCTGCAGAGTCTTCCATTACACCAGATTTAGTAAGAAAGGAACTTGGCTATCTTGCGGAGTATAAAATAGACAGATTAAAAGTAATATCTCCTTATGGTGAGGTAAGTTTCGACAATATGTTTTCCTTTGTCCAATGTTCGAATATACCGATAGATATATGGGAAGCGTGGATGAAAATGAACCCTTCAATAGTGCCAGCTTTGAACGCCATTTTTTCTTTTAAGATTTCCAAATTAAAAATAGATTCTGTGTTTGTGCCGTTGTCCAAAATTGTTTCGGATATTGAATTTTTCATCAATACGGTAAAAATAAATACATATGGAGATATAAGCCTTGACGCTCGTCTTATATGGGATATAACGAAAGAAGGATCAACTCCGATAAAGCTTATTCCTGACACATTACTTCCCAAAAAGATAGTGGCAAACATCAATATCTCTGGAGTAAAGGGCGCACTTGTGACGGAGCTTATTGCGTTACAGAAAAAAGACAAAGAAGTTAATGATTCTCTAGCAAAAGTTCAAGAAATAAATGGAGAACAAGTAACCACTTCAATGAGTCAAGGCCAAAAGGAAGAAGAAATAGCGCGAAAACTTTTAGAAACTCTTCAATTGACTATTAACGAATTGTATATTGAAAATGATAATTGGGATGTGTCTTTGGAAGGAATTTTTAAAGGTCGAAATTTATCGTTTAGGGGGCCATTAACCATTACGAACTTTGATTTTTTATCTAAAGAAACAGAAAAGTTTATGGCGCAAACGAACCCCGATGGTACGGTAACACAATCTCCTTCTCTATTAGAAGTTTTGAGGCCTTATCTTGCTTCGGAGAGGCGTGGAAAAAATGCCAAGGGACTACCTATGGATACATTTGAATTACAAGCAAGTAATGAAGGGTTTTTGATTAATGGCTATTTGTTTGGGGAGCCAATTAATGATGAAAAAAAGCAGTCCTCTGGACAACAAGAACTTGCTCCTGTCGTTGATGATGCAAGTCCAAAAAAGGAATAATTTTGTGACGATTGATGAGATTGTTAAAACCTTTTCTTTTTTAGATGATTGGGAAGAAAAGTATAAGTATTTGATTGAGTTAGGAGATACTTTGCCTGTTTTCCCAGAAGATTTAAAACTCTCCAAAAATGAGGTTCAAGGCTGTATGAGCCGTGTTTGGATGATTTGTGATATAAAGGATGATAAATTCTTTTTTCGCGCAACAAGTGATGCATTGATAGTAAAAGGTTTAATTGCTTTAATCTTATCGACTTATAACGGAAAAACAAAATCAGAAATTGGCGCTATTGAAATTCATGCTTTGTTTCAACAATTGGGGCTTGAAAGTCATCTATCCCCGATACGAAGAAACGGATTTTTTTCCATGATTGGCAAAATTCAAGAATATATTGAACAAAATTAGAGATGCCTAAATAGGTCAATTTGTCGCATAGCTTCTCCGCAAATTATGGCACAGGAAAGAGCGACGTTTAAAGACCTTTCTCCTTTTTTCATGGGAATTGTAATCCGAGCATCTACCTTTTCGTGAACTTCTGTAGGAACTCCACAACTTTCTCGCCCTATCAACAAAATGTCATCTTTTTCAAAATGAAAATTGAAATAGGGAATACTTCCTTTTGTGGTGCACAAAATGATGCGTCCTTTTGGCTTTGATATTAAAAAGTCATCCCAAGAATCATACCTTGTTAACAACGCTTTGGGCAAATAATCCATACCCGCCCTTTTTAATCCTTTGTCGTTTAATAATACAAAACCGCAAGGTTCTATGATATCAATTGGCAATCCAAAGCAAACAGCCATGCGTATTATTGTCCCTGTATTTTGAGGAATGTCGGGTTGATATAAAGCTATATGCATGAACAAACCTCAAACGATGCAAAACTGTTGCATGTGGGACAAATGGCATTCCAAGTATTCGTCATATGAGCACATTTCGAACAAGAATATAAAAAAGACGGATCCAACGTTTTCGCTTTTTCAGTCCATTCTTGTGCGACTTTCATGTTTTGTCGCGCTACTTGTTCATAGCTGGCCATCATTAAAGCTACTGGAGGAGTTAATGAAAAAGCCCGTAAGTAATCATCTAATTCTTTTTTCATTTGCCCCCACAATTTTGCCCTATAAGAACTGTCTGCCAACACTAGATAACCCACTCTTGTTCTAAGGGCATTTTTGTGTACCATCTTTTCAATTTTTTTATGAAAAGCAAGAGGATTATCTTTTTCATGTAATTTTTGATAAGCTTCATAAATTGAAAATGATGGAGCCGCTTCCCACGCTTTTATTAAGATAGATTCAGCCTTATGAGGTTTTTCTTGTGTTGCAGATATTGCAATTTTTGAAATCCAAGGAGCTTCTTTAAATGCTTTATATAGAGAACCTAACTCCGATAATAAAATCGCCTTTTGGGTGGAATAAACATGTTCATCTAAAAAATTTATTTTGTCTAGTAATTCTAATGTTTTTAAAGCTTCCTTCCATTTTGAATCCATGATTTGTAATTGCAAAGTGTTTTGAAGTAATTGAGGGACTTTCTTGTATTTTAGACATGCTTTTTCGCACAATGCAAGTGCATCTACAATATCGCCGTTGTTTTTATATTGTTGAATTAATCCTAGCCATCCAACCAATTCTGTATCGGCTTTTTCAGTTAGTGCGCGATAGATGGATTCGGAGGGGATAAATAATGCTTTTAATAATAAGTTTGTTGAAGAATTAGAGGAAAAAAGTTGATTGATTTTTGTGACTATTGTTATTTTGTTTTGGATGTCATGTATGGCGATAGCCTTTAATATTTGTTGCAATAAAACTTCTTTTTTCCTTTCTTTTTTAGAAAGTAAAAAGCTTCTTATCCAACGGACAAAAAGGATAGGCCAGCGCAAAACGTAAAAAACAATAAATAAGGTTGTTAAAAACCAAAAAACAATAGTAACAGATGCTGTTAATTCGTACCCTAACCATGAAACATGAATGCTCCCTGGATATTTTGAAACAACAAAGGCTATGCAACCAAAACAAATACAAAAAAGTAAAAAAGTAAGAAGCTCTTTCATTATTTTTCTCCTTGGCTATACTCGATTGTCTCGATTAAACTTTCCACCTTAACGTGTGCTTGAGCTTGTGCAATAAATTCATCTAACAACATAATTTGTTGAGGAGGTAAGAAAGATATAGTATGTAGTGCTTGTTGTATATGACCCGCCTTGATTTCGTCCTGAGCTTTATAAACTATTTCGAAACCCTGAACTGTATCGTCAAAATGAGAAGGGCGAAATTGCAATTGTGTTTTGATGAATAAACGCAAATCTTTTATCCACCCAGCATTTCCCTTTTTATCATAAAAAGAATAAATAAGATGAGGCATGCGCTGTTCGTATAAGGCTAATAACTCATCAATAGTTAAAATACCGCTTGTCATAAAAGTTCTTAATTCTTGGTGGACGAGAAGGGCAAATGGGCTTTGATTATCTAGTGCATTTAATTTTTGCCACTCTTGTTGAAAAGGTTTTCCTTGCAGGATTTTTTGATAAAGTGTTAAAGAAGCAAATACAATCGAATTCGATGCCTCCTTAAAAGAAGAGGGAAATTCCTTTTGGATAGACATAGGAGTTTCCTCTGAACTCTTTTCATTGGATTCAATAGCTAGCTTTGTTAATAATGGCTCATTTATAGAGATTTTTTGAATGGGAACTAGTGGATAATCTTGAACTATATGAAGGGGGGAGGGTCTTTTTGTGGAGTAAGTAACCGGAGGATGTTGAGGCCCATAATTAAAAATTGTATAGACATAAAGGACAAAGATAGATAGCATTACAATAATTAAAGTGATAAAAGTGCGCTTAAATGAAAGGGAAGAGGATTTTTTCTTTTTTGGAGGTAGCAACGGAACTTGTTCCTGTGAAAGGCTAGGACTTGGGATATCTTTTTTTAAATCAAGATGTTGTGGGGTCATTTTTTCATTTTCTCCTAACTTATTTGCTTGACTTTAACATACGCTTTGTAAAAAAGAAAGTTTTTGATTAAAAACTTCAAAAAAAAATTGTGTTTGTTTTTTTTATAGTGTATGAATATTCTTAAAACAAGTTGACAGGAGACTCCAAACAATGAAACTGACAAACCATTTTACGAAATTTTTAAATTTTTTTTCATCAGACATGGCAATTGACTTGGGAACGGCAAATACCGTTGTTTATGTACGGGGTCGCGGTATCGTATTAAATGAACCATCTGTTGTTTCTATTGCTGAGATTAAAGGAAAGAAACATGTGATTGCAGTTGGGGATGAAGCAAAGCAAATGTTGGGCAGGACGCCAGGACAAATTGAAGCAATTCGTCCTTTGCGTGACGGTGTTATCGCCGATTTTAATGTTGCGGAAGAGATGATTAAAAGATTCGTATATAAGGCAATTGGCCGCAATACGTTGAAACGCCCGCGTATAGTTATTTGTGTACCTTCAGGCTCTACGGCGGTAGAACGGCGCGCTATCCAAGATGCGGCAGAAAATGCAAGGGCACGAAAGGTTTCTTTGATTGATGAACCGATGGCAGCCGCGATAGGTGCGGGCTTACCAGTTTCGGAACCGTCAGGAAGCATGATTGTTGATATCGGCGGAGGAACTACGGAAGTGGCGGTCATTTCTTTAGGTAATATTGTTTATTCTCGTTCGGTGCGAGTTGGTGGAGATAAAATTGATGAGGCGATTATTTCCTATATTCGTCGAAATCATAATTTATTAGTAGGCGAATCGTCGTCGGAAAGAATTAAAAAGGCAATTGGTTCAGCGTGTATCCCCGAAGATGGAGAAGGCGCAAGGATAGAAATCAAAGGTCGCGATTTAATGAATGGAGTTCCAAAGGAAATTGTCGTAACAGAACGTCAAATTGCGGAAAGTTTGGCGGATCCTGTTAGCCAAATTATTGAAGCAGTTAAAGTGGCTTTGGAACATACAGCACCGGAATTAGCCGCCGATATTGTAGACAGAGGGATCGTGATGACCGGTGGTGGGTCGTTATTGAAAAACCTTGACTTGGTTTTGCGCCAAGCGACAGGATTACCTGTAACCGTAGCGGAAGATCCTTTGACATGTGTGGCGATGGGGACAGGGTGTGCTTTGGAAGAAGAAAGTAAATACGAAAATATTTTAACCAGTATGTATTAAGATAGGGAGCGACCTATGAGGGATAGGTTTGGTCGCATTCGGGCCATTAAGCTTTTTTTACGTCGCTTTGGTGTTTACCTTTATTTATTATTAGCCATAGGATTAATTTTATTAGGGCTATCAAAACATCCCATTATCGAAAAGACACGAGCGATTGTCTTTGACACAGCGTCTCAGACGGTTGTGCTTTTGTATAAACCTTTTCAAGGTTTAGGATATTTAAGTGAATACGTTTCTGATTTTTGGGAAATGCATGATAAAGTTATAGCTTTAAAAGAAGAAAATGGAAAATTGTTGTATTGGGTAAATCGTGCACAACAATTAAAACAAGAAAACGATTTGTTAAAAAAGGAATTGAACTTCGTTATTCCTCAATCTGGGAAATCTTTAACTGCCTATATTGTAGCATCAAACGGGGGTACTTTTTCTCGTTCTGTTTTGCTACAAGCAGGCGAAAAAGATGGTGTTAAAAAAGGCTTTGTAGCGCTTTACAATGCTGGATTGTTGGGTCGCATAGTTTCTACAGGCGAATGCTCGTCTCAATTGTTATTGTTGACAGACGATGCATCTCGAGTTCCTGTTATTATTGGAGATAAAAGGCATCTTGGAATTGTTGCGGGTAATAATACGCCCATACTTAAATTGATTTTGTTATCTCAAGGGGCGGATATTCATATTGGGGATTATGTTGTCACTTCTGGGCATGCAGGTATTTATCCTTTAGGGTTGGCTGTTGGGACGGTTTCAAAGGTGGCTAAAGACGACATAGAGGTAACCCCTTTTATTTCCAGAGAGCAAGTTGACTTCGTTCGATTGGTCGATTTTGGGATTGCTGGCGTATTGCCAGATATTTATAACGACGAAGACAAGAGGCAATGATGAAATATGAAAATTTGTTATCCAACAGTATTTTCTTTTTAAAACAAGCCGCTCCTTTTTTAATTTCTTTAGGATTCCTTTTTTTGGGGCTTTTCCCGTTTCGTTTTTCTTTTATGATGGATTTATATATTCCATTTATCTATGTGTCTTTGTTTTGTTGGTTGATTTTACGTCCTGATTTATTGCCACCACTATGTATTTTTATTTTGGGTGTATTGTCGGATTTAATGTATGCAAATCCGTTAGGATTTCACACATTTATCTTTATGTTTTTTTATTTAGTTGTTTTTACTCAGCGCCGATTTTTAATAGGGCATTCTTTCCTTTTTTTGTGGGTAGCTTTTGCGGTTTTAATGGGCCCGATGTTTTGTTTGCAATGGGGGTTGGCATCATTAATCAGTATGCAATGGATGTCCTTTAAATTAATCATGGGACAGTATTTATTATCGATAGGATTTTACCCGTTGGTAGCATGGCTATGTTCTAAAACATACAGTTTTTATACGGATGAGTTTTTATGAGTTGGCAAGCAGATGGTATCAAAAAGATTTGGTGGAGAACTATTGCATTAGGTGGCATTTTAATTGCATGCGCATTTGTTTTGTGGGCACGCATGTTTTACTTGCAAATTATCGAATCTGAAAAATATAAAATGTTGGCTGATAAAAATCGTATTGCGATAAGGTTTTTGCAACCTCCTAGGGGGCTTATATATGACTTTAATGGTATGGCACTTGTTTTTAATAGGAATTCTTTTCGTGCTGTAATTACTGCTGAAGATACGAATGGAAAGTTGAAAGAAACGCTAGACAAGTTTTCTTTTCTTGTCCCTATAAATGAAGAAGAGCGGGCAAGAATTTTAAAAGAAATTACTCAAAAAAAAGCATTTGTTCCAGTTCGCATTAGGGATGATTTAAGTTTTGAAGAAATGTCATCTATCCAATTGAATATCCCAGATTTGCCAGGAGTTGCGATTGAAGATAGTTTAATGCGGACATATCCACAAGGCAATATAGGCGCGCATGTTTTAGGGTATGTTTCTTTCCCAAAAGAAGTTGATTTTACCGCTTCTACGAACATTCAAAAAATGCCAGATGTTCGAGTTGGCCAAATAGGGATAGAGCAATTTTACGAGCGGCAACTTTATGGTGCAACGGGAATAAAAAAGATGGAAACAAATGCTGTCGGTCGAGAAGTTCGTGAATTAGAGAAAGTTTCACCACGAGCAGGTGAAGATTTGAAATTGACTTTAGATTCCAGATTCCAAGAAATTGGCTATAATGCGATGGGAGAAGAATCAGGGGCTGCTATTTTATTAGAAGTTGAAACAGGACAAGTAAAAATGATGATTTCAATGCCATCATTTGATCCGAATTTATTTAATGCTCCGATTGATGTTTTAACGTGGAATGAACTTAATAATAACGAAAAACATCCGTTAGTGAATAAAGCCATTTCAGGATTATATTCTCCTGGGTCTATTTTCAAAATCGTTGTAGCATTGGCAGCATTAGAAGCAGGAGTTATTACGGAAAACACAAAAGTTCAGTGTGAGGGTAAAATTTTTGTAGGGGATCATCAGTTCCATTGTTGGCGCAAAAATGGACATGGAGTTTTAAGTTTAAAAGAAGCTATGCAACATTCATGTGACGTTTATTTTTATCAAGTCGCATCCAAAGTTGGGATGGATAGAATCATAGATATGGCATCTCGGTTGGGGTTCGGAGAAAAGACGGGCATTGATTTAGTTGGAGAAAAAGATGGATTATTACCAACAAGAGCGTGGAAAGAAGGACGATACAATGAACCTTGGCGTCCTGGAGATACAATGAACTTAGGTATAGGGCAAGGCTATTTGCAAGCAACTCCTTTACAAATGGTGGTGATGATGGCGCGTGTTGCAAATAAAAAATATAAAGTAAAGCCGTCCCTTGTACAAAACGATGGCAAAGCTGTTGATGTAGAGCCCTTGGAAATTAAAGCGTATTATTTAAATTTAGTGCTTGATGGTTTGTCTGCCGTTGTGAATGAAAAGGGAGGCACTGCATTTCATGCGCGTTTTGACGTTGATGGTGAAAAAATGGGAGGGAAAACGGCAAGTACGCAAATTCGCCGTATTTCTCTTAAAGAAAGGGAAGAAGGAATTAAACCTCAAAACGAATTGCCTTGGAAGGAGCGTGACCATGCTTTTTTTGTCGCTTATGCTCCATTGGAAAATCCAAGATATGCTTTGATTGTTGCAGTAGAGCATGGAGGAGGAGGAAGTTCTTCAGCGGCCCCAATTGCAAAAAACATTATGAAAAAAGTATTAGAGTTAGATAAACAAAAAAGTCAAGGTATCCAAGAAAAGGATTTATAAAATGAGTTTGTTTCGGGATAAAAATTGCTATTTTAAAGATTTTGATTTGTCCTTAAAAGATAAACTTGTCAATATGAATTGGTTGTTCTTTACGTTAATAACAATGGTTGTTGGCATTGGTATTTTACTTTTATATTCAGTGGCTGGCGGAAATGTTGAACCATGGGCAATAAAACAATTTTCCCGTTTTTTAATGGGCAGTAGTGTTTTCTTTTTTGTGCTATTAATAGATTTAAGATTTTGGATGAAATATGCATATGTTTTATATGGGATAAGCCTGGCGTTGTTAATTGCTGTTGAAATCAAAGGAGAAATAGGAATGGGTGCTCAACGTTGGTTGGATATTGGTTTTTTGCAGTTACAACCGTCTGAGTTGATGAAAGTCACGTTAATTTTGGCATTGGCGCGCTATTTCCATAGCAGTGGTGAAGAAGACGTTAAAAGTACGTTTCATTTGATTATTCCAAGTTTAATGATGGTTTTTCCTGTGGTGTTAATTTTATTGCAACCAGATTTAGGGACTGCGCTGATGTTGGTTTTTGTTACTATTGCTATTTTCTTCTTGATAGGAGTTCCTTTATGGAAATTTATTTTTTTGGGGATTTCTGGATTGATAGCAATTCCTATTGGGTGGCATTTTTTGCACGATTATCAAAAACAAAGAGTCCTGACATTTTTGGATCCAGAAAGGGATCCTTTAGGGGCAGGCTACCATATTTTACAATCAAAAATCACACTAGGTTCTGGTGGCGTGTTTGGTAAAGGATATTTAGAAGGAACGCAAAGCCATTTAAACTTTATTCCAGAAAAACATACCGATTTTATTTTTACAGTTTTGTCTGAGGAGTTTGGTTTTGTAGGATCTAGTTTTTTAATTTTTTTATATATGTCAATTATTTTAATGGGATTTTATATGGCGTTAAGAAGTTGTAATTTTTTTGGGAAAATTTTGGCTTTGGGCTTGACAGTTAATTTTTCTTTATATGTGTTTATTAACATTTCTATGGTTATGGGATTGTTGCCAATTGTTGGTGTTCCTCTTCCTTTGGTATCTTATGGTGGGTCAGCTATGTTGGTTTTGATGGTTAGCTTTGCATTAATAGAAAGTGTTTATGTAAACAAAGAAATGGTCATCGGACGATTGGGGTTGTCAGATGATGAGTATAATAAAGATTAAGGCATTAAAAGTTTGCGAAGTGATGGCATTTTTTTAACGTGCCGAGCTAAAAAGAACCCTGTTAATGAAAGACCTTTTGATAAATCTAATGAATTGGCAGGAGCGTCTTTGTATAAAAAAGCGGGAAGAGGCAACAATTTTTCCCGATATGGATTTCCTTTTTCTTCGGATACAGCTCGTGCAGTTTTAGGAGATACATAGGCTAAATTTTGCTTGTTCCCTCCACCGGCGCATTTTGTCAAATCCATCCCAAAGCCTAAAATTGATAAAAGTTTAGCTTCTAGTTGAATGTATTTTTTTAACCAGTCAGCATCGTCTAAAGAATTTAAAAAATCATTCACAAAGAAGAAAAAGTCGCTTAAAGATTCTCGCTCGGGCAACGTTTCGTCCAATAGCGCACATAAGCACGATAAACAAGATAGTCTTTCACAATCTTCTAAATAACGAGCCCCGATACAATGTACAACTTCGCATGTAAAATAACCCAATTGTTCTGCAATTCGAGCATGCCATTTGATATGTACGAACGTGCCTATGTCTAAAGGTGTTTTTAGACGGCAAAATCCTAAACAACGACCGTGATTTTGGGTGAAGACACTTAAGATTGTGCTTGTTTCCCCATAGGGACGACGTGCAAGTACAAAACCAGAGTCTTGGAAGTTAAGCATTGAAATCTAATCCCCATTCTTTGTAACGTTCTGGGTCATTTCCCCAATTACTTTTGACTTTAACGAACAAGAAAAGCGAAACTTTTTTACCGAAAAATTGACTTAATTCTAATCGAGAGGCTGAACCAATTTTTTTCAACATAGTTCCTCTCTTGCCAATTATAATAGCTTTTTGGCCTTCGCGTTCGATGTAAATAGTTTGGTTGATTTGAATGCTTTTATCCGTTTCCTTCCAATCTGTTGTTTCAACTGCTAAAGCATAAGGTAATTCTTGTTGTAAATTAAGGAATAATTTTTCCCGCGTTATTTCAGCAGAAAAAAGGCGATTGGGTAGATCGGATAAGTTTTCTCTGGGAAACATGAATGCACTTTTTGGTATTTTATCAATAAGATAACTTTTTAAGTTTTGAATGTTTTCACCTGTGTGAGCGCTAATTAAAAAAGTTGCCGTTAAAAAAGAAAAGTCTTTAAATTTTTCGATTAAAGGCAGTAAACTTTTTTTTGTTACTAAATCGATTTTGTTAATAACGAGGATAGTTGGTTTATTCTCTTTTTGTAAATTTTGAACAATAGACAAAGTATCTTCGTCTAATCCTTTTTTTGCGTCAACTAATAACAATCGTATGTCTGCATCGTTGGATTCGGACCATGCTGATGCTACCATGGCTCGATCCAAGCGTCTTTTAGGTTTAAAAATTCCAGGGACATCAACCAAAACAACTTGAGCAACCTCAGTTTGAAGAATGCCACGAATGCGAGAACGCGTCGTTTGAACTTTTGGAGAAACAATTGAAATTTTAGCTCCAACTAGCGTGTTGACCAATGTCGATTTTCCAACGTTTGGGGCCCCCAATATAGCAACGAACCCGCATTTTGTTTCGTTTTTCATGAAGCGTTCCTTTGTAAAAATAAAAAGGCCGCATTTTGTTCGGCAAGTCTTTTTGAAGAGCCTTCTCCGATGATGGGTGGGAAGCCATCCATTTGAACTTGTATTTTGAAATGGGGTGCGTGGTCGGGGCCAGTTTTTTCTATGACTGTGTAGACGGGAAGTAACAATTTACGTTGATGTCCCCATTCTTGTAACATAGTTTTTGAATCGACAGGAGGTTGTTCCCCTTGTTTTACTAATGGTTCGAAAAGTGGAATAATAAAACCTTGAGCAACATCCAACCCTCCATCTATAAATAATGCACCAGTAAGTGCTTCAAAAACATCGGATAAAATAGAATCGTTTTGTCGAAGTTCTTCTTCTTTTGTTTTTAAATATGCGCTTAAATTAAAAATTTTTGCTTGTTTTGCTAACGTTTCTTCTCGAACCAGGGAAACAAAACGTTTAGCAATATCGCCTTCTTTTTCTTTTGGATATTGTTTTAAAAGTAAGTCAGCAACGATTAACCCCAAAACGCGATCACCCAAGAATTCTAAACGTTCATATGAAGCACGTCGCCCGCCGTGAGCTAATGTTAAAACACGGGGCAAAAGAGTTTTATCTTTGAAATTATAATTCAGTTTTTCTTCTAGGGTCATGGTTGAATTCCTTTGAAAAGGCGGTCCCAACGAATAGAATTCCCCCAATTCCAAAAAGCAAGAAACGGGGAAATTCCGTTGTTGGAATAAAAAATAAATTGCGCTTTCCCAATTATATTGTCCTTGTGTACAAGTCCAACTTGTTGAAAACGACTATCTTGAGAATTATCTCGATTATCTCCCATAAAAAAGAAATAATCTGGCGGAATAGTGATAAGAGGCGTATTATCTTGAAGTTCATGATCAGAAAATTCCATAATTTCATGAATGACACCATTTGGTAAAACTTCATTATATACCGAAAAAGCTATTTTTTGAAGCTGATTATCGGTGAAGGATTCGATTCTTTTGAAATTTCGAGGGACTAATGATCCGTTAATATATAAGCGCCCTTCTTTCATTTGTACAGTATCGTTGGGTAACCCAATTAAACGTTTGATATAGTCTTCGCTCGTTGATGCTCTTTGAATAAAATTAAGATTCTTTGATTGTGGGCGCCTAAAAATGACAACATCTCCTCGTTTTGGTTCGCTGTAAAAAAATCGGCCATCAAAGGGAATAAAGCTAAAAGGAACTGAATTTTTGGAATAGCCATAAGAATATTTACTTGCGAACAAATAATCCCCAATTAATAAAGACGGAATCATTGATCCTGAAGGAATATTAAAAGGAGCTCCGATAAGACTCCTTAAAACAATAGCAATTAATCCCGCCCATGCAATTGCTTTGAGATTTTCTTTGAACCAACCATCTTTCTTTTTTTCTTGTGACATTTTTCATCTTTTATTTTGTTTGTTTTTCTGATATAAAGGACATCATAAAGGAATTTATTTTAAAATTCAATAGGAACTATTTAATGTTGAGATTTCATTTATTAGGGACGTCTGGGAAGGCACGAATAGGTGAGTTGGAAACAGCTCACGGAAATATACAAACCCCAGCCTTTATGCCTGTAGGGACTTTGGCCACAGTTAAAGCAATGATGCCAGAATCTGTGGTATCAACAGGGTCTCAAATTATATTGGGCAATACATATCATTTAATGTTGCGTCCAGGCGCTAAACTTATAGAGAAGTTAGGCGGATTGCATTCTTTTATGAATTGGTATGGTCCTATTTTGACAGATTCTGGTGGGTTTCAAGTGATGTCTTTGTCAAAATTATGTAAAAAAACGGAAGAGGGTGTTCAATTTGCATCGCATATCGATGGTTCAAAGCATATGTTATCGCCCGAACGATCTATTGGAATTCAATATTTATTGGATTCCGATATTACGATGGCGTTTGACGAATGTATGCCCTATCCCTCTTCTGGAAAAGCGGTTGAAAAATCAATGGAAAGATCTATGCGTTGGGCAGAAAGGTCAAAAAGTGCTTTTAAAAATAGGGATGGGTATGGTATTTTTGGCATTAACCAAGGCGGGATGTACAAAGACTTGAGAAAAAAGTCTGCATCTCTTTTACAAGATATAGGTTTTGATGGTTATGCAATTGGTGGTCTTGCTGTTGGTGAATCCCAAGAAATGATGTTTGATATGTTGGATTTTATTCCAGAGTTTCTTCCCAAAGACAAGCCGCGCTATTTGATGGGTGTGGGGCGTCCTTCCGATATTGTTGGCGCGGTGCTTCGAGGTGTTGATATGTTTGATTGTGTTATGCCAACGCGTTCGGGAAGAACGGCTTTGGCTTTTACACGAGAAGGAACTATCAATTTGCGCAATGCTGTCCATCGAGAAGATTCAGGTCCTCTTGATAAAGGTTGCAATTGTCCCGCATGTGCTAATTATTCAAGGGCATATTTGCACCATTTGTTTAAAGTGGGAGAAATTTTGGGATGCATGCTGTTGACGTGGCATAACATTCAATACTATCAAGATTTAATGCGATCTATTCGTCAAGCAATAGAGGAAGAAAGATATAACGACTTTGCTTTGGATTTTTTTGAAAAACAAAAAATGTTGAAAAGGCCATTATGAAAAAGGAAATTCTGCACAGGGGAAACGGATTTAAACCTTTGATTTTTGATGTAAAAAAAATAATTCGTCCCTTACTTAATAAAAGAGGGTTCCAGTGTTCTGAAATTATTGAACAATGGTCTGATATTGTGGGAGAAACGTTGTCTGTAGGTGTGCGACCCGAAAAAATTTCGTATATAAAAGATGATGATACAAAAGGGGTTTTGCATGTTGTGTGCCAAGGGGGAGCTTATGCTACTTTATTGGAGCATCGTAAAGGTATAGTGCTTGATCGCGTAAATACATTTTTGGGGCGCAATGTGTTACAAGATATTAAAATTAGACAAGGAGAAACTTTTGCTTTAAAGCCAGTTTCGGATGATTTGCCTCCAAAAGTTTTGAATTCTGAACAAATGAAGGGGTTGTTTCAAAAAACGCAACAAATAGAGGACATAGATTTAAGGGAATCAATGCTTAAATTAGGAGAGGCTATTTTAAAAAAAGGACAGCAATAATGGATACAAGGGCTTTATCAAAAATAACGCATGGCGTCTATCTTTTGGGAACAAAAGATGGAAATAGAAACATAGGTTGCATTGTTGATGCGGTTATGCAAATTTCTTTTAATCCTTCGATTGTCGCTATTTCTTGTGCGAAAAGTGGCTATACGCAAAGTTGCGCGATGAGTATGGGAAAATTAAGCTTGTCCGTTTTGCCAAAAACGATTAATCCCGCGTTGATTGGAATTTTTGGTTATCAATCCAGTAAAAATATAGATAAATGGGAACAATCTTTTTTGTTGGAAAAAGATGGACTTCCTTTTTTGTCCGAGGGGAGTGCTTTTTTTTCTTGTAACATATTAAAAAATCAAGAATTTAAAACACACCAAGTATTGTTTGCGCAAATCGTTGACTCTTGGCAAAAGGAAAATAATACAGAATCATTGACGTATGCATATTACCAAAACCATCTAAAAAGGGAAGTGATACAATTGTGTCAAAAAAATGAAATAGGAGGAAAATAAAAAATGGAACAAAATAAGAAAACTGTTTGGGTGTGCACTGTGTGCGGATATGAATATGATGGGGATGTTCCCTTTGAAAATTTACCAGATGATTGGGTGTGCCCATTGTGTGGTGTTGGCAAAGAACTTTTTGAACAACAAGAAGTTAAATAATATTTGCTCAAAGAGGTGTTGGCTGGAAGTTTTTTTAAAAAGGACTTTGATGTATAAAAAAAGTGGGAAAATGAATTCCCACTTTTTGTTGTTATTTCTTTTCAACTGGCAAAACCTCGACGGCGCGTTGGCGACGTTTTTCCTTTTTTGCCTTCTGGATTTTCTTTTCCTTTACTGCTTTTGTTTTGCAGACAGAACTATCCAGCGTTGGATTTTTCAAACAATCACGCCAATCGACTTCGACAATTTCTGGTTTTGAGATTGCTTCCATTTTTTGAGCAGGAGCGTTATCAACTTTTGTCGTTTCCTTTTGGAGTGGATTTTTTAAATTCTTTGATTCTATTTTTTTCATCTTTTGTACTTCGTTAGATTTGCAAATCCAATCAGTGGAAGTTGTATTTTTTAAACATTCCTTCCAACGAGCGCAAACCCAATCGGCATCCTTTGATCCTTCCATACAAGCAAGAACCCTAGGATCAAGCCAATCTTCTTGAACGTTTGAAAACGCTGCACAAGGAGAGGCTAACAAAGCAAGAGTTAAAAACAATTTTTTCATGAATTTCTTCCTTTAAGAGTAAAGGAGAATGATGAACATTCTCCTTGTATTCTGTTTTACCAACCGAGTGTAACGCCACCTTTAACAATTGTGCTTTTTTCACCACCATAAGAAGCTCCAACGTTCAACAAAACATTGTCATTGATATAATGAAAACCACCAACCGCAAGGCCAGCTTTGTTACGATAAGCGCCTGTACCTAAAGAAATTTGAGTGCCTCCTGTAGCACGCGCATTGGGAACCAACCCAGATAATGCTGCAACCGAAGCAAACCCACCACGAACTTTGTCATCTAAATCGTCGACTTGACGCTCGACATTTTCGACGCCAGTGTTTAAACTTTGTAAGTTGCTTGTAACACTACCACCTGTAGATAAATATTTACCACTGATAGCGCTTCTGTCGCCGATAGCATCATCTAAAGCAGATAAATGGCTGGAAACGGTATCATTAAAAGCGTTTGTGTTTTCTGCCAAGTTTCCTTTGTAATTTGCGCCACGAGAAGCTGCTAATCCACCAATTTGGCCAAGACGATGGTCTAGTGCACCGAGGTGTGCAGAAATGGTCGCTCCGCTATAGGCTAGATTTCCCCTTGTGGTATCATCATCTCCAAAATAGCTTGGATGGCCAATTTCATCTCGTAATTTTGCAACTTCAGTTTGAAGAGGATCAATAGCTTTGTTTGCTGTCCCCGTTACAAAAGATTCCAAAGATGAGTTCTTGTATTGAGCTGCTGTGATATTACCAGCTGCAACTGCTGCGCGTGCATCAAAAGTATCATTTAAATCTTCAATACCATCGTTAAGGGCCTGCAAGTTAGTGACGACATTTGCTCCAGCTGTTAAATTGTCGCCGTTCAAAGTGCTTCTGTTGCCAATAGAAGTATCTAATGCCGTTAAGTGGTTAGCAACACTTGTACGACCAGAATATTTACTTCTATCTTCTTGATCTAAGTTTCCTTCGGTGGCCATTTCATGAATTTGCCCGATAGAAGAATCAAGCCCGCTCAAGTGCGCTGAGATAGTTGCTCCGCTATAAGCAAGGTTTGTTTTGGATAAATCATCATTCCCAAGGGTAGAAGGATGTCCTAATTGATCTCCTAGGGTTTTAATATCTTCTGTTTGCTGAGTATCAGAAGATGCTAAATCTTGAATAGAACTTTTGTTATGGTCTGCCAAGATTTCCAAATCATTGATGTCTGTATTTTGCGCTGAATCTGATATTTGTAATGCTGCGATTTGGTCTTCTATAGAGATTGTAAGTCGAGCTGGGTCGACCCCAGGGGTGGCTACTAATATCTGAGAAGGGACTGTGGTAGTCTTGTTTGATGTTGTTGTCCCGTAATTAACAAGAACGACTTCTGCGCGAGATTGCGATGCAAAAAGCAACGAAAAAACAGCGACTCCAAAAAAAGCACTTTTTTTAACCGTGAAAAGTCCTCTAAAAGATTTGTTCAGTAAATTCGAGTACATCATTTTTAATCCTTTCATTAAAATTTGTACGTTTATCTCTTTTTAAAGAGGAAAAACAGTCTCGATTTAACGGGTTGTATTTTGTCATTTTCAATTTGAAAATAACTCATTATTGCAGATATTAATAAGAAGTAAATAAAATGTCAAGCAAAAAATATATATTTAAAGCCAAGCATATCTTATATGACTATTTCAATTGTTTTTGTCTATGTTTTTTTCTAAAAAATGTTTTTTAATATTTTTACCAATTATGCGTTTGGATTTTAAAATATCCCTGTGAATGCACG
>CAZXTR010000004.1:48358-49439 GCA_964643615.1 uncultured Lactobacillales bacterium
TAAAATTTTTATTTACAAATCTTCTTAAGACTTCTTCTTTAATGTCCTTATTTTTCAATAACAGTACAAAGAAACCTCAGCACTGTGATTCTACCAGTGTATCATCTATAGTATCATTATACAGGGACTTAAAATCCTTGATCTGTTTAATAAATATTCTTGTAGATTTAATTTCACCCACAAATGATAAAACCCCCAGGACATTCCCGGGGGTTTTTCTTATTTAATTGAAATTTTGCGTGATTTCGGCTGTGCAGCTGCTTTTTTCGGCAAGTCTATCGTCAAAACACCTTTCTTAAATTTTGCTTCAATCTTATCATCCGCAATATTATCTGGCAAACGCACAGAACGACTGAAAGTCCCATAAGAACATTCTTTCAAGTAATATCCTTTGTCCTTTTCTTCTTTTTCTTCTTTTTTTTCGCCACTGATGGTTAAAAGGCCATCTTCAACACTTAAGTCAATGTCCTTTTCATCCATTCCAGGCAATTCTGCTTTGATTTCAAATTTATCTTTCAATTCTGCAACATCCAATTTGGGAGCCATAACTGCTTTTGTTTCTGTGGTATCCAATGGGCTCATAAATGCGTCAAACAGCCGATTTATGCCGGATTGTAATCCCCAAACATCAGAGTTTCTTGGTTCAAGTTCAGTTCTTTTTACAATATAATGTGACATAATCTTTCTCCTTTCATTGATGGTGTTTATTGTTTCCCACCTAACACTTTACATATGGTTCTATGTGTCTCTCATTGCAAGGAGGGGGATGTAAAAATAAATTCGTAGGGTATTTTAAGTGCTTGGTGTTACGTTTGGTATCAGACCTAAAAATCAGCATGTTAAGTATTAAAAAAGTCCCTTTATTTAGGAACTTAATTGAGCAATGGGGCGGAAGATGAGACTCGAACTCACGACATCTGGTACCACAAACCAGCGCTCTAACCAACTGAGCTACATCCGCCATAAATAAACACCACGTTTCTAATCTATTTTCAAATAAAAGTCAACACTTTTCATTCGAATGGCGTCCCTAGCGAGATTTGAACTCGCGTTATTGCCGTGAGGGGGCAGTGTCCTAGGC